>JASIJW010000063.1:0-5111 GCA_030050035.1 Acidobacteriaceae bacterium
AGCGCGGTAACGAGCAGCATCACGCTTGCGGTGAGCAAAGCGACGCCAACCGTGAGCGCATGGCCCACGGCCAGCGCAATTTTTGCCGGACAGGCTCTCTCCAGCTCAACGCTCACCGGCGGCACGGCATCGGTAGCCGGTTCATTCGCATGGAGCGTGCCCACCACCGCTCCGGCCGCGGGAAGCCAGTCCGAACCTGTCACCTTTACGCCCGCTGACGCCGCCAACTACAACACCGTCGCCGGAAATGTCACGATTACCGTCAACCCCGCGGCCCCGATTGCTTCGCTGTCCTCGTCAAGCCTTACTTTTGCCGCGCAGAACACCGGCTCAACCAGCGCAGCACAAACCGTAACGCTTACCAACTCAGGCACGGCCGCTCTGAGCATCACGTCCATTGCCGCATCCGCGAATTTTGCTCAGACCAATAACTGCGGCGCAAGCGTTGCCGCCAGCGGCAACTGCACCATCTCCGTCACGTTTGCGCCAACTGCGGGCGGGCCGCTCACAGGAACCATCACCATCACGGATAACGCCAGCGGCCCGCCGCAAACAGTGTCACTAACCGGAACCGGTTCCACGGTGACGGCGGCTGCCGAGACTGGCTCGCTGAGCATCAGCGCAGCGGGCAATTCGGCAACCGACACCGTCCAGCTTTCCCCGCTTGGCGGATTTTTAGGAATGGTCAATCTGACCTGCTCCGTAACCTACACAGGCACAGGCAGCGCCGCAGACACACCGGTATGCAGCCTGAATCCTGCGCAGATCCAGGTGACCTCCGGCGCTGCAGTCACGAGCACGCTCACCGTTACCACCACCGCGTCGAGCACCTCGCGGTTAGCCAATCCATTCTCGCCCTTCGGCGGCGCCGCGCTTGCCGCGCTTCTCTTTTTCGTAGGCGTGCCCCGCCGCCGCTGGCAGAAGTGGAGCCTGCTGGCTCTTTTGCTGGTCATGCTCGCCGGAACATGTGTCGGCTGCGGCGGAAGCAGCGGCAGCACCGGAAACACGCCAACGAATCCGGGTACGACAGCGGGAAGTTATAACGTAGTGGTCACGGCGACAAGCGGCTCGGTTACATCATCCGTATCGATCCCGCTCGCGGTGCAATAGTTCGCCGTGCAGGGCCATTACTACCGTCAGATCAGTTCATCTCTTCATCAACGCATCCACATCCGCGCGGTGCGGCATCGATGGCGCCGTGCCGTGCCGCGTGACAGAAATGCTGGCTACAGCGCAGCCAAATCGTACCGCATCTACCAAATCGCGCCCCTCAGCCAGCGCCACGGCGAATCCGCCGGTAAACGCATCGCCCGCTCCCGTAGTCTCCACCACCGGTCCCGCATTGTAAGCCGGAATCAGCGCATGTCTCGTGTGGTTCTTCACGAACGCGCCCTGCGCGCCCAGCGTGATCACCACATTGCGCACGCCAAGCGCCAGCAGGGCATCGGCGGCCCGTTCCGCATCGCCGGCCGAGCTCACGCGAATCCCCGTCATCGCCTCCGTCTCCGTCTCATTGGGCGTCAGATAGTCGCACAGAGGAAAAATCGACTTCGGCAACTCCCGCGCCGGCGCGGGATTCAGAATTGTGGGCACCTTCCGCGCGTGAGCCAGCCTGAGCCCATGCTCAACCGTCTCGAGCGAAAGCTCGAGCTGCGTTACAAAAACTTGAGATGCGCCAATCACATCCGTCATGCCATCGATCTCTTCCGGCGTCAGGTCAAGGCACGCGCCCGGAACAACGATGATTGCGTTCTCGCCGCTCTTCGCGTCAATAATGATGGCCGCGGCTCCGGTCGATTTGTCGCCGCTCAGCAAATACCGCGCATCGATGTCTTCCTGCCGGTACGTCGATCGCGCCAGCTCCCCGAAAGGATCATCGCCCACCTTGCCGATGAACGTAACCTTCGCCCCGGCCCGCGCCGCAGCCACTGCCTGGTTCGATCCCTTGCCTCCTGGCCCGAGAGCGAACGCACGACCCATATAGGTCTCGCCCCACTGCGGCAGTTTGTCCGTCCGAAACGCCAGATCGGCAACAAAACTTCCCATCACCGTGATCATTCTGCATGTCCCAGTTTTGAAAGATGAGGATGATTGTACCTGCCCCGCCAATTTGCCGCCCAATTTATGACAGCCGAACCCACCCTGCGCAAATTTCTGCGAAAATTGTTCCTTGAAGTAATCACGGCTCTGGCCGGCAGCCTAAACCGGCCAACCCGGCTATCCGATCCAGAACATTGAGCACAGAAACTGGAGGTCGTCTGCGTGAAGACTCTGCGAATGTTGCCCTTGCTCTTTCTCGTGCTGTTTGCTCCTCTTGCCATGCGCGCCCAAACTGCCGGCGCCGCCCAACCCAGCTCAGATACGGAAAACGTCACGCGCGCCATGCTCTCGAACGGCATGCGCGTGGTCATCATCCGCAATACGCTGGCGCCGGTAGTCACCATTCAGGCCAACGTCATCGTGGGCGGCAATGAGACGCCTGAAGGCTTTCCCGGCATGGCCCATGCGCAGGAGCACATGGCCTTCCGCGGCTGCGAAGGCATGGACGCCGACCAGACGGCCGTTATCTACGCGCTCCTCGGCGGCGACAACGACGCCGACACGCAGCAGTACATCACCCAGTTCTACGCCACCGTTCCGGCGGCCGATCTTGAAGTCGCCCTCCAGGCGCAGGCCACCTGCTTTCGCGGCGTCGACAACTCCCAGGCGCAGTGGGACCAGGAGCGCGGCGCAATCGAGCAGGAAGTCCAGCGCGACCTCTCGAATCCCACCTACAAGTTCATCGACCGCCTCAACGGCGTCATGTTCGCCGGCACCCCGTACGCGCACGATCCGCTCGGCACCAAGGAATCCTTCGACGCCACCACCGGTGCGATGCTCAAGGCGTTCTACGACAAGTGGTACTCGCCCTCGAACGTCATCCTCATCGTCGTCGGCGATGTGGACCCCGCCGCAACGATGGCCAAAATCAAATCCCTCTATGGCGATATCCCCAGCCGCGCCATCCCCGCGCGGCCTCAGATTCGTCTCCAGCCCTTCAAGTCCGATACGTTCACCATCGACAGCAACCTTCCCTATGTGCTCGGCTTCATCGCCTGGCGCTTGCCCGGAACCGACTCGCACGACTACGCCGCCATCAACATCCTCGCCGACGTTCTCACCAGCCAGCGCGCCGATCTCTACGGCATGGTCCCTGCCGGCAAGGCGCTTGCAGCCGAGTTCGGCCTGGCTGAAACCTACCGCCAGGCAAGCGTCGGCTACGGAGTAGTGGCGCTGCCGGCCGGCGCCGATCCTGCCGGCCCCATCGACGAAATGAAGCAGATCATCGCGCGCTACGCCGCCAACGGCGTCCCCGAGGACCTGGTCGCCGCAGCCAAGCGAAGTGAAATCGCCCAGGCCGAGTTCGAGCGCAACTCCATCCCCGGCCTTGCCGATGTATGGTCCGATGCCCTGGCTGCTGAAGGCCGCAACTCGCCGGAAGAAGACATCGACGCCATCCGCAAGGTCACGCTTGCCGATGTGAATCGCGTCGCAAAGCAGTATCTATTGAACGCGAGCACCATCACCGCTACCCTCAAGCCCGTATCTAACGGCGGTCCCGTCGCGGAAAAAGGTTTCGGGGGCGGTGAAAAAGTCACCGCCGCGCCCACCAGGGCTGTGCAGCTTCCCGACTGGGCCGCAGGTCAGCTCAACAAGCTGCAGGCGCCGTCAAACTACCTCGCCGTCTCCGATACAAAACTGCCCAACGGCATTCGCCTGATTGTCCGCACTGACAACACCAGCCCCACCGTCACCGTGCTCGGCTCAGTCCGGCACAACTCCGATCTGCAAACGCCGCCCGGCCAGGAAGGCCTTGCCGACATCCTCGACGGCCTCTACTCCTACGGCACCGAAAAGCTCGATCGCATTGCTTTCCAGAAGGCCCTCGACGACATCGCCGCCAATGAGAGCGCCGGCTTTGAATTTTCGCTGAGCGTGCTCAAGGAGTACTTCTCGCGCGGCGTCGAGCTGCTGGCCGACAACGAACTCCATCCCGCTCTCCCTGAGCAGGCCTTCCAGATTACGCGCCAGCAAACGGCGCAGTTTGTCGCCGGCAACCTGCAGAGCCCCGGCTACCGCACCTCGCGCGCGCTCGATGTGGGGCTATTGCCGGCCGGCGACCCCGTCCTGCGCGAGGCCACGCCGGCAACCATCTCCAAGGTCACTCTCGATAACGTGCGTCAATATCACGACGCAACCGTTCGCCCCGACCTCACCACCATCGTCGTCATCGGCGACGTAACGGCGGACGAGGCCCGCAGCGTGATCGAAAAATGGTTCGGCGACTGGAAAGCGACCGGTTCCAAACCCAACACCACGCTGCCGCCCATCCCGGTCAACACGTCCTCCGCAGTATCGGTTCCCGATTCTGAGCGCGTCCAGGACCTGGTCACGCTCGCCCAGCAGCTCAACATCAACCGCTTCGATCCCGACTACTACCCGCTGCAGCTTGGCAACCACGTGCTCGGCGGCGGATTCTACGCCACGCGCCTCTACCACGACCTGCGCCAGATCAACGGCCTCGTCTATACCGTCGATGTGAGCCTCCACGCCTCGAAAACGCGCGCCAGCTATTCGGTCGATTACGGCTGCGACCCGCAAAATGTTTCCAAGGCCCGCGCCATCATCGTCCGCGACCTCGATCGGATGCGCACGGAAGATGTCACGCCCGACGAGCTGCACCTGGCCAAGGCTCTTCTGCTTCGCCAGATTCCGCTCAGCGCATCCAGCGAAAGCACAGTAGCCGAGGGGCTGCTGGCGCGCGCCTCTATCGACCTGCCACTCGACGAGCCCGTGATTGCGGCGAAAAAATACATGGCGCTCACCGCCGACGACGTGAAGAACGCCTTCGCCCGCCACGTCCGCACCGACGATCTCGTGCAGGTAGTCCGCGGCCCCGCGCCGCAATAACGGAAACCGGGTGCCCCATCCTCGAAAAGAAACCTGGGCGCCCCACCCGGGGTCCCCACGGACAGGTCTTCGTCCGTGGGGTGAAGCCTCGCGGCGTTTTTGTTTTTGCCGCTAGGGCGGGGAAGGCATCACACCAACCTCAAAACTAAGGCTTATCCGGC
>JASIJW010000515.1:0-7259 GCA_030050035.1 Acidobacteriaceae bacterium
CTGCGCTGATGGGAGATCGAATATAGAATCTCGCCGGCGTTACATCGCTATCAGGCCCCCATCGACCATGACGTGTGTCGCCGTGATGTAGGCAGCTTCGGACGAACATAAGAAAAGCACGCACTTGGCAACATCCTCCGGAGTCGCAAGGCGATTCAACATTGTTTGCGCAGCGAGCTGCTGGACTGCCTCCTCGCGGCTACGGCCGGATTGATCGAGATAGTAATAAAAGGCCGGCGTCATGGTGTATCCCGGGCACACCGCATTCACCCGGATTTTGAACTTGCCGAGATCGAGCGCCATGCAGCGCGTCATGCCGAGCAAGGCGGCCTTTGACGTGTTATAGGTCATGGTGCCAGCCTGTGCGATGAGGCCGCTGATGGAGCTGAGGTTGACGATCGCGCCATTTCCTATCTTCTTCATCGATTCGGCGGCATATCGAGACATGAGCGAAGCTCCAACGACATTGACGTCGAGAATTTTTCGCCATTCCTCCCTTGTCGCCTCGATCGAGCGGAACAAAGGCAGAAATGCATTGTTGACCAGGATCGATACAGGGCCAAATCGCTGCTCTGCCTCGCGCACACACGCGGCGCAATCGGAATCTTCTGCTACGCTGCCGTGGAAAAAGTAGCAATTCTCCTTCAATTCAGCGGCAACCGTATTTCCGCGGTCCTCCGAAACATCCATCAGGACAGTGGATGCGCCTTCATGGGCCAAGGCCCTGACGACAGCCTCGCCGATGCCTGATGCCCCTCCAGTTACAATCGCTGTCTGGCCGCGAAAACGCACTTATACCACCTCCTGATCTTGTTCTCGAGTCGCCATTACTGGTATCTCTGCTGCATCAAACGAATTCCAGTGTGTGAGATGGGGCAGTCGTTTGATATTGATCTCTACTCCGAGTCCTGGAGCGTCCGATAATTCGACATGACCGCCAGCTGCCTCAGGCTCACCGAGCAGCAGCGGTTCGGATCTTGGCATCTGGCTCGCCCAGACGGGAACAGTGAGAGCTTCCAGGAGTGGGCAGTTGAAATTCGATCCTGCAAAGTGAACCACGGGCGCACTGAACGTGTGTGGAATCAGCTCCAATCCAGCGAGTTCCGCTAACGCAGCGATCCGGCACATTTCTGTAATTCCGCCCACGCGGTGCATATCCGGTTGCAGAATATCTGCGGCGTGTGCGTCAATCAACTGCTTGAACCCATAGCGTGTGAACTCATGCTCACCGGTCGCAATCGCGATGCCGCTGCGTTTGCGCAGTTCGGCATAAGCGCCGATTTCATCTGGCAGGAGCGGTTCTTCGATCCAACGGACACGGTAAGGCTCCAGTGCCTTTGTCATCTGGAGAGCAAACGGAAGATCCCACCCCATATATGCGTCGACCATAATGTCGACGTCTTCGCCAACCGCCTCGCGAACTGCTTTGACCCGTTCAACGTTCTTTCGAACGCCGGCACTGCCCTCTTTGGGAGTACCTGGCATTCGCATCTTCATGGCGCGATAACCCTGCGCGCAATAGGCCACAGCCTCTTCGACAAACCTGTCCATGGCGACGGGATGCAAGTGGCTTGCATAAACCGCAATCTTTCGCGAAACAGGACCGCCAAGCAAGGCGTAGACGGGCTTTCCAGCGACTTTTCCAGCCAGATCCCATAGCGCAAGATCGACCGCACTGATCGCTTCGATGGCCGCACCCTTCCGACCGTATGGGATGGCGGCGCGAAACATCTGGCTCCAGATCATCTCGATCTGGCTGGGGTCTGCTCCCAAAACAAATTGTTTCAAATGCCGATCCAGGATGCTCGAGGCCGCACCCACTCCATCTTCCGCCCAGCCAATGCCACTGTGGCCTGAATCGGATTCCACCCTGACCAGCAAGGTCGCCTGGGGCCAACTCCAGCTTTCTATGCTGTCGTACTTCTCGTAGCGTGACATCGGGGTAGCTGAGGACGCTCCCCGCTGTATATCCCAGAATGTGCCCCAGATTGATTGTTCGACCCGCTCCAGTTCCACCTTTACGATCTTCATCTGCCGACCCACCTCCAGATCGCTATTCTGCTAATATTTACAGTTACTACTGACATTGTCAATCATATATACTAATATTATATTGAAGTTGCCCCACCGGCAGACCGGGATGAAAAAAGGCGATGGACAACTATCTTGTTTATGTTGGCAGCTATGCCTCCGGCGGGGGATCTCGATTCCACGATCAACGTGTTTACCTACGAGATCTCGACAGCGTCTTTGTGCCAGATCCAAACGCTCTCCCTGCTTCCAGAGAACTTTCACGGCCGGAACATCGCCGCGCACTTGCAGGTGGGTGCTGCTAGCAGGTTTCTCTATGTTTCCAATCGTGGCCACGACAGTATTGCTGTATTCGCGATCGACCTGGCGGACGGCATGTTGAGAAGGATCGACCAACTTTCCTCGGGAGGAAAGACGCCTCGCAATCTTGTCATCGACCCGACGGGCAGGCTCTTGGTGGTTGCTAACCAGGATTCTGATAACTTAGCCATCTTCCACATTGATCCGTGGACTGGATATCCGACTCCCACCAATAGAACCTACCAAACACCTTCATCTACATGCCTTACATTTCTGGTTTCTGAGAGGCGTTTCCATGAAGCGCGCTGACGCGATTGCAAAAATTGCCGAGACAAAGTTGATTGCAATCTTACGTGGAGATCTGTGGGGCAGGGAACTCGATATTGTTTCGTCCATTGCAGCCGGAGGAATGACTGCATTGGAAGTTTCCATTGTCAGTCCCAATTATGCGAAGACAATTCGTCGCCTGGTCCGTGAGTTTGGCGAATTTATCGCAATTGGCGCAGGAACCGTTCTAACTGCCGAAAAGGTATGTGAGGTGGCTGACTGCGGAGCTTCTTTCGTGGTCTCGCCAAATTGTGATCCCGAGGTAATTTGCGCGACTCAGAAGATGGAAATGGCTTCTTTCCCAGGGGCTTATACGCCTACGGAGATTCTACAAGCCAATCGCTGGGGAGCAGATGCAGTCAAAATCTTTCCGGCGATTTCTCTCGGTCCACAATATATTTCCGCTCTCCGAGCACCGATGCCGGGTGTCCGATTCGTGCCGACTGGAGGAATCACCATCCAGAACATAAGCGCCTATCTTGCAGCAGGAGCGTGGGCCATCGGGCTAGGGTCTGAGCTAATGCATACACGCGATGCAGAGAACCTGGATACTGCCGCTCTCGTGCAAAAAGTTTGCAACTTCGTGGCTGTCGCGAGAAAGGACCTGAATGGCTGAGCAGGAACCTCCCGTATTTTGCATCGACATGGGAACCACACGAACGCGAGTTTGGTTGGTCGAGGGCGATACAATATACGCACATAAAGTTGCCGACTTTGGCGCGCGTGATTCAGCTGCGCGACATGATCGACTATGGCTGTACGAGAGGCTCGTCAATATAATCAACGAGACCTATCAATCTGCTGAAGCAGTTGTTCCCTATCCAAAATATGCGGTGGCGGCCGGAATGATCACTTCCGTGCAGGGTCCACTGGAAGTACCCCATATCGAAGCGCCCACAGGAGCGCGAGAAATCGCAATGGGGATGCGCGCCGCCAACTTGGCGCAATGTCCCGCTTTGACGATTCTACTGGTGCCAGGTATCAGGACTGGTGCCCGACAGGCCTCCTTAGATGAGGTGTCGGCCACCGACCTGATGCGTGGTGAAGAGACGCTGTGCATCGGCCTCTTAGAAAGCGCAATGCTGGGAAGTAATACGATACTTCTCACTCTCGGGTCTCACTGGAAATGGATTTCTGTAGATGCCGATCTGCGAATCGCCGGCAGCAGAACCACTTTGACCGGAGAGATGATTCATGCCATTCAGTCAAATACATTACTGGCAGCTTCTCTTTTTGATAGGCAGCCACAAATGTTCGATCTCGAGTGGATCAAGCGTGGTTTACGCGAAGCGCGGGCTCACGGTCTGGGAAGAGCGCTTTTCTGCGTGCGTCTACTGGACGTTCATGGCCACGGAACCCCCGAACAAAGACTTGCTTTCCTGTATGGAGCATTCTTAGCGGAAGAGCTCAAATCTGCGAAGGATCTTATAGGGGGAGATCTGCAGGTCCTCATCAGCGGTCCTGCCGCGCTCGCTGCAGTTTGGCACGAAAGCCTACAGGAGATGGGCATACCGTCGTCGACCCTCGAAGAAAGCGTTAGAGAATCTGCATACCTGAAAGGCTTGCGTGTTTTATCCATGGCGAACAAACTGCTTGTCTGATGATTTTCGCTGTATGCGTTTCGGGCCTTGTGTAAGTTCGCAACCCGAATCGTGCAAGGGCGTAGTTAAAGGCAGAATCACACTGACGGGAAAGTCCTTTATGAAAAAGTCTGAGGTGAGCCGATGACCTAGGCCCGAAGATGAGGAGCTGTTTAGTCTCTTACGCGAGGAGCCTTACTCCTCGGTGATCGGTGACGTACCGGATGCAATGGGAGAGTGACATCGCTTCTGCCGCCGGAGATATCCCCTCACACCTTAAATGAAGCTGGCGGGGTGCGCCATGACTGTGCGTATCGCCGACGTCTGGGGACATCAGACTCAACCCCTTGGGCGCCTCACGGAGGCTCTCGATCAGATCGAAGCCGGCGAAATGATGGTTACCATCGAGACACCCGTAAAGTTCTTGAACAAAACTGGCCCGTCTTCAGCCGCGGAGGGCACGGCCAGGATGCAGCGGTCCGCTCCAGTGTGGTCGATTTCCGTTGTCCCATCGAAATCGGTGGCGTAGCCATCCAATCCGGAGAACTTATTTTTGGCGATCTGGAGGGCGTGGTGATTGTCCCAAAGCCGATTGAAAACGAAGTGATTGAGCGAGCGCTTGAAAAAGCACGGCGCAACAAATTGCCAGTTTAGTCTAGATTGACCATGATTTTGGTGAATTGATTTGGGTTGTTGCTCCAGGAGGCAAGAATCTCCGGAACTTCTTCAAGTGAGATCAGAGTGCTAGCCATTGCATCCGCGGGGAATTGATGGCGCTCGAGCATGCAAATGACCTTACGGAAGTCCTCCGGAAGGGCATTGCGCGATCCTCGTATATCCAACTCTTTCTGCACAAAAAGCTTCGTTTCATACATAACGGGCTCTTTTGCGTAGCCAATGTAAACAACCCGCCCAGTAAACGCGACCTCTTCGACGGCAGCACGGAAGGTATCGGCCCTTCCAATGGCTTCTATCACAACATTCGGACCCAATCCTCCTGTCCGTTCGGTCAAGGCCTCCGACAGGTTCTGCCGTTGGGCGTGAATCGTATAAGCAGCACCGGCCTTGCGAGCGAGTGCAAGCTTAGCATCTTCGATATCGATTGCAATCGTTGTGGCACCAAGAGAGGCAGAGGCTGCAATCGCACCAAGGCCTACTCCCCCGCATCCAAAAATTGCTACTGCATCTTTCTTTGTTATCTGGCCGCGTCCAACTGCGTGAAATCCGACAGTGAGAGGCTCGACAAGGCAAAGTTTGTGCAGGCTTAGACTCGCCGTATAGAGCTTCTCCATTGGCACGCAAATGTAGTCGGTCAGCGCGCCATCTTGTTGTACACCAAGAGTCTGGTTATATTGGCAGGCATTGTGCCGGCCACTTCGGCAAGCAGCGCATTTATCGCAGTTGGTATATGGCAGAAGTGTGACGTCCGTTCCGACGCAAAGGCTGGCATGATCCTCACTAAGAGCGACAATCGTCGCAGCGACCTCGTGTCCTGGAATCCTGGGAAACGAGACCATTGGATTACGTCCACGAAAGGAATTTAGATCGCTGCCACACAGGCCGACGCGGCGCACGCGAAGCAAGGCCTCTCCGGGCTTCATTACCGGTTTTGTAACCTCTTCGATTGCAGCCATTCCGGGTCTCCGCATTACGAGTGCCCTCATTGTTTGCCCCCATTCAAACCATAGACTTGTATTGCGTTGCCACCGAAGACGCTTCCAAACTCAAAGGGCGAAAGATCGGAAAGCAATTCGCGAAGACAATGCCACCACATCTGATAGCTGGACGCAGCAATGCAGACCGGCCAGTCAGAGCCAGCTAGGAGCCTCTGCGGCCCGAAGCAATCAAGGGCAACCTCGACATAAGGGCGAAGGTCTCCAATCGTCCACTTGTTCCAGTCCGCCTCTGTTACTAAGCCACTGAGTTTGCAATAGACATTTGGACGCAGTGCCAATTCTCGTAGCCGCTCACGCCAGGGCGAGATTTCGCCGGTGCAAATTCTCGGTTTTGCCAAGTGGTCGAGAACGAAGATCTGGTCAGGATAAAGATCCACCAGTCTTGTGGCATACGGGAGTTGCCTCTCACGGATAAGGATGTCATAGACGAGTCCCTTTCCTTTTAGCAATGCGATGCCCCGTAGGAACTTATCACCGGCTCTCGGAGAACGTGCTGGCAATCTCGCCCTTCAGATGATAGGGAATAAAAAGGCGCAGTCGCCGAAGTCAATTATTATTCAACCGAAGCTTGTCGTTCGCGATTCGACAAAGGTGGATCTGCACGATATCGGGTAATTCCACGACCTACCGCCTAGAGACTTAGTGGAATAAATCCAATCTTTCTTAATTGCGGGCGGGAACTACAGGCCTGCGTCGTAAAGAATTTTAAAGAAGATGTTTTGGAGTTGCACTCGGGCATGAACAGCAGAATTGCGGTTTATGGCCCGATGTACGCATCGCATTAGCGGGTCTCATATTTACGACATTGTGAGAAACGATTTCTCTCTGAGTCTGCAATTTCGGAAATATGCGACCTTAGTTGACTATCAACTCACAGGTACGTCCCCCTTAGCGCCGTCGATGCTTTTGCCGCTGTCACGGTCGATGGGCACAGCAGCGGGCCAATCGCCACTTAACCCTGCCTGATTATTGATCGGTTTCAACTAGAAGCCGGTGGGCAGGCGACGTGGATTTTACTGGTCGAACGAATTAATCGTCGGCCGTCTAGGTAAGAATTCCACGCACTCGTGATCTGTCGTGGTCGCCGCATCAGACCGTTCGAACTAACCGGCAACTTCACAGCTGCGGACGTTAGCGTGTACATTGTACTTTAGCGCTTTCGCTATGTTTTTTGATGATTCCGACTGTGGCCGGCGGTTAGATGTGGAGGCGTTTCAGGGATTCTGGGGAGGGCAGATTACTGTGCCTTTGTTTGATTTGAATGACAAGACCGCTGTCGCCATGGGCAGTGCAACGGGGAGCTTCTTATACAGACCCGGTGAGGCGGTTCGAGGAAGCTGATGAG
>JASIJW010000516.1:0-5240 GCA_030050035.1 Acidobacteriaceae bacterium
GCTGCAACCTTCCTCTATAACTACGTCTTTCGCCTCGGCTTCCTCGATGGCCGCGCAGGCCTGCTGCAGCACCTCAACCACTCCGTCTATATTCACTGGAAGTTCGTCAAGACTTGGGAGCGCGCACGTAGCAGGTCAGTTTCGAAGCTCTGAAGGGTACGGGCTTATAGCCCGTACGTTAAAAGTAAGGGTTTCAGTCCCGGGGATGGGCGTAGCGCAAATTCACTCGGTCAGCCGACTTCAACATAACGAATTGCAGCGCCCTCGCCGGTCTAAGCCTGTTTCGGCGTCGGTTCAAGCGCTTCTTTCGGCTTCGACCACCACAACCCATAGCACGCGATGTAGAGGTAACAGCACAACGGAATCACGAATGCGTGCTGAATCCCCACGCGATCGGCCGCCGCACCCAGCAGATACGGAATAATTGCTCCGCCCACCACCGCCGTCATAATCAGCCCCGAGCCTTTGCTCGTCATCGGCCCCAGCCCCGCAATGCCCAGCGCGAACACGTTCGGGAACTGGATCGAGTTGAAGAAGCCGCACAGCACCAGGCTCCAGATCGCCACTCCACCAGAGGAGGACATGCTGGTAATCAGCAGCGCCGCGCCGCAAAAGCCAAAGATGCCCAGCAGCTTGCCGGCCCTCACCTTGGTCAACATCCAGGAGCCCAGCAGCCGCCCCACCAGCGCCCCACCCCAATACAGTGACACTAGAAATGACGCGGTTTTGAGCGAGCTCATACCCTGCGACTTGAAGTAATTCACCGCAATCGACGCCAGCCCCACCTCGACGCCGACGTAGAGAAAAATGCCGAGCGCACCCAGCACCGTGTGCCGGTAGCTCCAAATGCTGCGCGTCGGCCCCTCAATGCCCGCGGCCTTTGCGGAGCGCGCGCCGGGGATGGCCGGCAGATGCGAGAAGATCACAGCGATTCCCAGCACAAACAGGGCGACCGCAATTGCTATATACGGCCCGCGCACGCCATTGGCGATCGCAGCCTTATCGGTCGTGTTCGTCACGCTTAGGAAAAATGCGCCGCCAACCAGCGGCGCGATCATGGCGCCGATAGAATTAAACGCCTGCGCAAGCGTGAGCCGGGCCGGTGCAGTTTCTTCGGGACCCAGAATCGCCGCGTACGGGTTTGCAGCCGTCTGCAGCGCCGTCACGCCCGCGCCCACAATAAACACCGCCGTCAGAAACAGCGGAAAGTCGACCCGCTTCGCCGCCGGCACAAACAGCGCGCAGCCCACCACCTGCACAAAAAGCGAAACCACCATCGTCTTCTTGTACCCGATCCACTCGATCAGCTTCGAGCTCGGCGAGGAAAAGATGAAGTAGGCCAGAAAAAAGGCCGACTCCGCCAGCATGGCCCATCCGTAGGACAGGTTGAAAATGGACCGCAGGTCCGGCACCAGCGCCATGTTGAGCGTGGTGACAAACCCGAAGATGAAGAACAGCACCGTGATCGTTATGAACGGGACAACGTAGCCCGGCGACGTGAGACCCGCATGCTTTCCTTCTGTTGGCATAGAACGTTCTCCGCTTTCTCAAAAAGGATCCGGTGCAAAGCGCAGAAAAACCGGCCTGCACGCTGAACACAACACTATACGGCAGCGCGCACCTGTGAAAAGGCAGGTGGCGCATTTAGTCCGAATCCCTCTCGCCCCCAAACAGCAGATTCCGCTATGCTCATCAGAAAGGCAAGGAGAATCACCCATGGCCATTGCACTGCTGAGCGGAGCTCGTACAAGAAAGATCCTGGCCGCTCTTGAGGCCAATTGGCAGGCCGAAATGGAGGGCTACCATACCTACCGCACGCTGGCCGACCGCGACTCGGATCCCGTGCGCGCGCAGGTGCTGCGCCATCTCGCCGCCGCCGAAATGGAGCACGCCGCGCTCTGGGCCGAGCGTATTAAAGAGCTGGGCGGGCCCGAGCCGGTTTACAAAGGCGGACCCGGCGGCGAGGCCGACTCCCTGGCCACCCGTGCCGGCGGCATCCGCATGGCCCTGCGCCGGCTCGAAATCGAAGAAAGCCGCGACATCGCCCGCTACGGCGAACAGCTCAAGGCCCTCGGCGACGAGGGCTCCATCGCCATTCTTGAGCACGTCATTGAGGACGAGAAGGACCACTACCGCGAGCTTGGGGCGCTCCTGCGCGGCCACTACCACGCGCCGGCCGGCGTACCGAAGATCGAACCAAAGGCCGTGCTCGACGAGCTGCTGGCCAAGCGCAACAAGGGCCGCAAACAGCCGGGCGCGTGGATTGGCGACGCCATCTACGGCGTGAACGACGGCCTGGGCGCCATCTTCGGCATCGTCTCCGGCGTCTCCGGCGCAACCCTCGGCAACCCGGCGCAAACCAGCCATTACGTGCTGCTCGCCGGCCTCTCCGGAATGATTGCCTCCGCGCTCTCGATGGGCTCGGGCGCGTACCTCGCCGCCAAAAGCGAGCGTGAAATCTATTACGCCGAAGTAGAGCGCGAGCGCGAAGCCATCCGGATGAACGGCCCCGAGGCGCGCGAGCTGCTCTCGCTCTACTACCAGGTAAAGGGCCTGCCTGAAGAAGACGCCATCCACATGGTGAACCACATCGCCAGCGATCCCGACCAGCTTCTCCGCGCGCTCTCCAGCGAGCGGCTCGGCTCCAGCGAAGAGGCGCTGTCAAATCCGTTGGTTTCGGCGCTTTCCGGCGCACTCTCCACCGCCGTCGGCGCCATCATCCCCGTCATCCCCTTCTTCTTCATGCAGGGCATTCCCGCAGTCATCACCGCCGGCATCGTCTCGCTGGCAGCGCACTTTGCCGTAGGCGCAGCCAAAAGCCTCATCACCGTGCGCTCCTGGTGGTCATCGGGACTTGAAATGACCATCGTCGGCGCCGTCGAAGGCGCCGTCACCTACGGCATCGGCATCCTGCTCGGCAAAGGCGGCATGTAGAAAGTTTGGCACCGGATACTTCGAATGGAAAGGCCTCTGGCATGAAACCCTACCTGTCTTTCTTGTTCACCGCGCTTCTTTTGGCCGTCGACGGGCAGTCATTCGCGCAAGCTTTGTTTCCGAAGCCAGATACCGTCCTTTATGACACGAAGCACAAGGAACCGAAGAGCGGTGTCGAAGTAGTGGGAAACGAAATCAGAATACGTTCTGGAGTTGGGACTCCATCTACAATCAACGTTTTGGCATTTAGTCGCGATAGCTCACTACTAGCGGCAGGAAAGGATTTCGGCCGGGTCGTATTGTGGGATACTGCAAAGGGCTCCGTTATCCGAGCAGTCGAAACAGGGCAAGGCATCGTCAACGCGGTTGCCATCTCACCGGATAATCAGTTGATCGCCACCGCCGGACAAGGAGACTCAAAGATATTGATCTGGAGCATAACGGACGGCTCGCTATTACGGAGCGTCCAGGTCGAAAATGCACCAGTGCGCTCTCTCGAGTTTGGCCTGAACAACTCCTCTTTGGTCGGCTCGGGAAACGGAGGGCCGACGTTCGTGATCGACGCCGCCTCAGGGAAGCCCACAAAGGTGTTTCCAAACGAATGGTCACCCATTCTCTCTGTTAATGGCAAAGCAATGATGACTGTCCGCCATGACAGCCTCGTTGTTCGGAATACCCAGACTTGGAAGGAAGAATCGGAAATTCAACTCCCGACAAAATCAGCATGGCCATTGTCATTAGATACAGATTCGGATATGTACATCTATGGCGATCCAGAGGATGACCACAGTTTCATTTCAGTTCGGCTGGGCACAGGCGAATTGTTCCCCGATCAGAAGTTTGGCAGACTGCCGCAGTGGAATCCCTCAGAGGGCGGCTTCGCAGCAATAGATTCGCGATCGCACTTGGTCTTCGGGCATAGCGGAGGCCGGCTTTGGCTCTGGAACATAAAGGATGGAAAGAGTTGCACGTCTCCAATTCTCTACAGCGAGAGCGGAGCCCTCAGTCCCAATGGTTCATTGCTCGCAGGAGGATTGGACAATTCCATTATTGCGTCGAGCAAGGTAAAGCCGGGGGTAGCCATCTGGCATACAGCCTCCATCAGCACGGCATGCGGCATCGGAGAAAAAGCGCAATGACCTACGGCATCCTGCTCGGCAAAGGCGGCATGTAATGGCCGGCGTCATTCCCCTTGGCGACGCGACGCGCCGCCCGCGCGCCGCCTCCAGCGTCACGCTGCTGCTCATCGTCATCAACGCATGGGTCTTCTTTCTGGAGCTCTCCGGCGGCGAACGCTTCGTCCGCACCTGGTCCGTCATCCCCTACCGCGTCACCCACGGGCATCACTCCATCACGCTGCTCACGTCCATGTTCATGCATGCCAGCTGGATGCACATCATCGGCAACATGGTCTTCCTCTGGGCCTTCGGACCGGCCATGGAAGACGCGATGGGCCACCTGCGCTACCTGTTTTTCTATCTCGCCGGCGGCATCATCGCCATGGGCGCGCAGGTCCTGGGCGACCCCAACTCGCACATTCCTGCCCTGGGCGCAAGCGGCGCAATCGCCGCCGTGATGGGCGCCTTCATCGTCACCTATCCGCGCGACCGCATCCGCACTCTGCTCTTCATATTCATCTTCATCCGCATCACCTTTATCCCCGCCGTGCTTCTCATCGGCTTCTGGTTTCTTCTGCAGGTATTCGATTTCGGCGTAGTCGCTCAAGCCCACACCGGCGGCGTAGCCTACCTCGCCCACATCGGCGGTTTCTTATTCGGCGTAGTCCTGGGACGGTTGTTCGTAAACGAAAAGCGGCTGGCCTTCCGGCAATTTTATGGATAACGCCCAGCACTTCACTGCCCCACCCACTGTCATCCTGAGCGAATCACGCGAAGCGCGAGAAGCGAAGGATCTGCGGTTGCATTTCGCTTCATTCTCCGCATTAAACCGAATAACTAACCCACCACCTGTCGCATCTGCTCAAGGAACCGCAGCCACTCCTCCATCCCCACCCCGGTCTTCGCTGAGGTTTCAAACACCCGAATCCCCGGCCGAATCTCGTTCATATTGCCGAGCGCCAACTCGCGGTCAAACCCGCACGCCTCCGCCAGGTCGATCTTCGTAATCACGACAGCATCAGCGGAATTGAACAGCGTCGGATATTTAAGCGGCTTATCCTCGCCCTCGGTCACACTGAGCAGCGCCACGCGAATGCGCTCGCCCAAATCGTAGCTCGAAGGACAAACAAGATTGCCCACGTTCTCAATAAACAGATAATCGAGCGCAGCGAGATCTACGCGTGCCGC
>JASIJW010000064.1:0-3776 GCA_030050035.1 Acidobacteriaceae bacterium
CCGGCCACTTCAGCTATCGCCGCGTCGCATGGGAGATGTATCTGGCCGTCGAACGCCAGCATCCCACGCTGGCAAAGCACATACGGGTGACGGACTTCACCGAGCCGATCGATATGCTTAAACGATAAGGATGCTGAAGCGCTGAGAATGCTGAAGCGATAAGACCATTGCAACGCAGACGCCGCCTACTGCGCGGCCCGTGGCTTGATCAGCTCATCCAGATAATCCGGCTTGCCCTCTTCGCGCGCCAGGTGCGGATATCGCTCGCCGCCGTGATAAGCGACCGACGCCGTCCGGTAATAGCTGTCGGAAATCACCAGCAGCGTAATCGGATCGCTCGAATCTTTGGCTGCGTTGATCGCATCTTCAAGCACATCGTGCGTAAACACGCGATTGTTCACGCCCACCACTTTCATTCCCGATGAAACGCCGACGGTGAACGCAGGCCCTCCCACGATCGAGTCGCTCACCGTGCCGTCGTCTGCGAGCATCAGCCCGATCGTGTAAAGATCACCCGTTGCACCGTGCCGGCCGGGCAGATGAGAAGGCTCGTTCGTGAACGCAACGGTCCAGCCCGCATTCTGAATTCCCTTCTCCGGCATTTCAGGAGAAGTGGAATTGAGATGTTGCTTCAAAAACGCCGCCCAGTTGTAAGGCGCCACCTGGTTCAGTGCAGCGACGAGATCGTCAAAGGTGTACGGTTTCACCTCGGGTCCATTGTTTTCGCCGCCGTGAAACAAATGGCAGAAGTCATCGATCGACTTTTGCCCATTGGTCACTTGATGGATGATCGTGGCGACTTCGAGCCACATCAGGTCGCCTTCATCGTAGTAGTCCGTGGTGCGCCGCCAGCTTGTCCATCCCCGCGCACCATACCCAAAGCCGGCTACGGCGGTGGCCGTATCCACGAGCGGCCGCCACGTGCGTCCCGGCCGGCCCGGGCCCAGCATGGCTGCGGCGTTGGCCAGATATTCGCGGTACTGGTCGGCAGTGAACAATCCACTGCGCACGGCAAGCAACGGCCCAAGATATTCCGTAAGCCCCTCATAGCCCCACAGCATGTCGTCTTCCATCGGTTTTTCAAAGTCCGGCGTCGTCAGGTCTGCCGGCCGGCGGAACTTCCCATTCCACGAGTGCACAAACTCGTGCGGCAACAGCGACCCCAGCATCACGCCGGCCGTCGGCTCCAGCAGCGCCCGCTCCGGCAACCGGCTGTCGTTCGACTCATGATGCTCCAGCCCAAAGTGCAGCACGTAGTCGCTGAGCGTGAGCAGGAAGTGGTAATTGCGATAGTGCCGCGCGCCAAACAGCTTGCCCGACTCCGCCACAAGGTTCGTCATCTTCTTCTGGATCTCGGGGCTCATGGCCAGCGCGGCTTCGCTATCGGCAACCATGTCGATCTCGTGATGAATCGGCTCGCCGGGCGGCGTGAGGTCAATGGCACGGTAATACTCGCCGGCGATCACGGGCGAATCGACGAGCAGCTCCAGTGAAATTGGCTTGAAGTCGATCCGCTTTCCCGCCCCGCCTGCGTAGACGCTCTCGACCGGCAGCGCCGTGCCGAACCCCCAGAGTGCGGGCAACATAAGCGTAGCCTGATAGCTGATCTGGCTGGACGGACTGCCCGCGGGATACAGCACCGCCTCATTCCACTCGAGCACCATCAGCTTGTCGGTGGCCGAGTCGTTCTCCGGCTCGATGTAGTCGTAAGCCGCGTCCAGCCGCGTCGCGCCCTCCGGCACCTGCAGGTGAAACGTAAAGACGTCAAGCAGGTCACGCTGCCAGGGAACGTTCTGTCCACCGGCCTCGAACTTGAGACCGGTCAGGTCGGCGATGGGCCCATCGGGACCGTGCGCGCCGGGGATCCACTTGGGGTAATAGAGCGTGAGCGAGCCAGGCTGCACGGGAATCGACTCGCGAATGTGCAGCAGCTTCTGCTGCGTTCCAGAGGCGTCGACCGTGAGCCTGATGGCGCTGGCGGTCTGTGTACGCGCAGATGGAACGGCGAGAAGAGCGAAGACAAGAAACACCGGAAAGACGCGGCGGGCGGGGATCATTCCATGGGCTCCTGTTCACAACGAAAAATTGGCTTGGCATGCATCATACCGCGGGAAAACGCCGCTGCAACCGGATTTGATTTGAAGGCAAACGAGGCCGTCTCCGGCCCTTGCCTTATGCGAAAATTAACTTTGCACAGCTCGTCAAATCTTCGTCCGACCAGCCTTCACCCTGCCAATCTTCGCCTGCTCGTTGTCCGCCTGGGCGCCATGGGCGACATCCTGCACGCAATGCCCGCGGTTACGGCGCTGCGCCTGGCTCATCCCGGCTGGCAGATCGGCTGGGTCGTGGAACCACGCTGGCAGGCGCTGCTGACGGCAGGGAACGAGGGGCCAAGGGAACAAGGGAACGAACAAGGGAACAAGGAAGCTCTGGCCAGCAGCACTGGGCGCGCATCGGATCAGCCCATTGTCGACAGGGTGCACCTCGCCCCGGTAAAGGACTGGGCACGCAGGCCGCTCAGCGCAAAGACCGCGCGCAAAATCCTGGCGCTGCGCCGCGAGTTGCGCGCAGCCGCGTACGACGTCGTGATCGACTTCCAGGGCGCGGTGCGCTCGGCGGCCATCGCGCGGACGGCCGGGGCGCGCCGCGTCATCGGCGAAGCGAGCCCGCGCGAGGGTGCGGCGCGCTGGTTGTTCTCTGAACGCGTCAAGACCCGCGGCGTGCACGTCATCGACCAGGACGTAGAAGTCGCTGCCGCTGTCGCCGGAGAAACTATCGAAGCCGCGCAGCCGCTGTTGCCCGTCGCCCCAGCGGCGGAAACCTGGTGCGATGCATTGCTCGCGCCAGCTGACCGCCGGCCCGTTGCTCTTCTCACTCCCGGCGCCGGCTGGGGCGCCAAACGCTGGCCCACGGATCGCTACGCCGCCGTGGCACGCGGCCTCATCGACCGCAGCATGCACGTGCTCGTCAACGCCGGCCCAGGCGAAGAAACGCTCGCTACAGAAATCCAGTCAGCCACTTCCGGCGCGGCTGTTCCAGTCTCCGCCACGCTCGATCAGCTCATCGCGCTTACGCGGCGCATCGCCCTGTGCGTCGCCGGCGACACTGGCCCGCTGCACCTGGCCTGCGCGTTGGGCCGGCCCGTGGTGGGCATCTACGGGCCCACTGACCCCAGCCGCAATGGGCCCTACGGCACGCAGTTTGCCGTGTTGCGCAGCCCCTTCAGCCGCCGCGACCACGCGCGCCGCTCCGCACCGGAACTGGGCCTGCTCACCATCCTGCCGGATGAAGTGCTGCGCGCCGCCGACAGCTTACTGGGCGGCGAAAAAGCGCGGAGGGTGCAATGACGTCGAGTCCAAACACCCATCCAAAGGATTGCCGCGCGCAGCGCTGGCAGAGGGTTGCGAGGCGAATCCGCGTTCCGCTTGGCTTCGTCACTGCGGCTCTTTATCTGTTCGAGCTCTGGCGTCATGCTCCGCGCCCTGCGGCCATCGCCGCCAGTCTCATCCTCGTCGTGCCCGGGCTGACCCTGCGCGCCTACGCCTCTGGCTATGTCAAGAAAAACCGCGAGCTCACCCAGACAGGCCCTTACGCCCACACGCGCAACCCGCTCTATCTCGGGTCGATTTTGATCGCAGCCGGGTTTGCCGTAGCTCTCGGCAGTTGGCTGGTAGCGGCAGTACTGGCCGCGGGCTTCGCCATCATCTATGTTCCGGTCATCGCGTCGGAAGAAGCCTTCCTGCGCGCCACCTTTCCGGAGTTCGGCGAATACTGCC
>JASIJW010000517.1:0-3199 GCA_030050035.1 Acidobacteriaceae bacterium
CATTCGTTTTCGCATGCTCAAGGACGGCACACGGATCCAGATCGACCTGACGGATAAACTCGACATCGACAAGATTGAGTTTGAAGGCAAGCCGCTCAAATATACGCGCGATACCGGCGCGGTCTTCGTTGATTTTCCTGAGACGCTGCGCGCTGGAAAAACCTATTCCATTGACTTTCTGTATTCCGGCCATCCGCCGGAGGTGGGCCGTTTCGGCGCCTTCACCTTCAAGCACGACTCTGCAGGCCATGTGTGGATCAACACCGCCTGTGAAGGCACTGGCGCCAGCATCTGGTGGCCGAATAAGGACCAGTGGCGCGATGAAGTGGAAAGCATGGACATCAGCGTGGAGGTTCCCAACGGACTGGTGGACGTTTCGAATGGAAGATTCGCGGGCAAGACGGATCTTGGCGGCGGCTACACGCGCTGGGACTGGCACGTGAGCTATCCAATCAATAACTACGACGTAGCACTGAACATCGGCGACTACGTGCACTGGCACGAGAAGCACGACGGTCTCGATATGGACTATTACGTTCTGCCGGCAGATCTGGACAAAGCGAAGAAACAGTTCGCACAGGCCCCCGGCATGATCGACGCGTATATGCACTACTTTGGCCCGTATCCGTTTGCGCGCGACGGGTACAAGCTGGTCGAAGTTCCTTACCTCGGCATGGAGCACCAGACCGCCGTGGCCTACGGCAATGGATTCCAGAACGGCTACATGGGCCGCGACTGGACGGGCACCGGCATAAGCCTGCGCTTCGACTTCATCATCATCCACGAGAGCGGCCATGAGTGGTTCGGCAACAGCATCACCGCTGCCGATTCTTCTGACATGTGGATTCACGAAGGCTGGACGACCTACCTCGAAGGCCTTTACGTGGAGTATCGCTGGGGCAAGGCCGACGCCATTCGTTACCTGAACGGATTGAAACCTAAAATTTACAACCTGCGGCCCATCGTGGCAGAGCGCGGCGTCAACGCTGACCCAACGGAGGACCAGTACTTCAAAGGCGCGCTGATGCTCAACACGCTGCGGAGTGTCATCGACGACGATGCGAAGTGGTTCGCGCTCCTTCATGATTTCTATCAGCACTTCAAGTACCAGAACATCATGACCGAGGACGTCGTCGCCTGGTTCGATCTGCAAACCGGGATGGACCTTACGCCGATCTTCAACCAATACCTGCGCCACGCCAACATTCCCCGCCTCGATCTGCTCTTTGTCGAAGGACAGGGCGGCGCAGCGCCGGGCATGGTGATGTACAAGTGGGACGCGGATGAGAGAAATTTCGCCATGCCTGTTCGCGTCGGCACGCCAGGCCAATGGCAGATCATCCATCCAACGACCAAATGGCAATGGATGCAGACGCCGCTGACGAAGGATCAGTTCCAGGTGGCGACGGATTTGTACTACGTGGATGTGAACAAGCAGTAAGTAACATTTGGCGATGCGCATCCCCACCCTAGCGACAAAAACAACGACGTCGCGAGGGTGGGGCACCCAAATTTCTCCTACTTCGCCGTCTCCGCCACTACGGCAATCTCCAGTCGCTTCGTCGTCCCCGGAACGTCCAGCGAGCCGAGGACTTGCGATTTCCCTTCGGCCAGAGTCGATGTGGTGTCGAGCACTGTCTGGCTCATCGTCGGACTCTGTGTGCCGCCGGTGGCCCGTTCGCCTGCTACGCTGGACTGCTCGACCTTCGAATCCAGCCTGAGCCCCTCGGCAGAGCTCTGCGGCGTGGCCTGAATCTTGAGCCCCACGTCGACGTACTGAATTTGCGCAGCTGCGGAGGAGTCGGATTTATCCGGCGTGGCCGTAAGAATGGGCACCTTGGTTCCCTCCACAAAGGTGGTGCGCTGGCCCGAGGCGGCGATCAGCAAGTATTTTTGCGTGCCTGCGGGAGCTCCGTTGTCAAATTCAGTGACGGTATAGGTGATCCGGTAGGTCTTGAGCGGCCGGTCGAGCTGTGCAATCACCTTTTGTGCCGCTTCCACGTCCTCCGCAGTGCCCGCAAGCGAAATCGCCAGCTTCGACGACACGCCGTAAATCTTCATCCGCGGAAACATGTTGCGAAGATCCGTCTGGATGTCATTCAATTCCTGTTGCTCGGTAACGTGCATCAGAAAGACGGTCTGGCGCACCGGAAAGAGATCCTGTTCGGCGCTACCCGGCTGCTTGGGTTGCGCCTGTGCGCGCGCGAAGGATGCAAAGAAAGAAACGGCGACCGCGATTGCGGCAAACATGCGCACAAATCCTTTGGCCGCGCGCGCGGCCCTGCCTGGATGCGTATTCATCTGTTCCTCCCCAAATCTTTCGCGGAACGCGGCGCGCTCCGCTCTATCGACACAGACGCGCGCTCTCGATGTGCGCTCGAAAGAAATTGCGGAAAAGCGCGGAGGGCGCATCGAAGGTGCTGGCGACTGGCACAGACTGGCGATCCAGATTGACGATTGAGGTTCACAAACTTGCTCAACCCGCCTGCGTGTTGCAGTATGGATTTTTGCGGGTCTTCGACTCAACCGTTGCGCGAATTTTCTCAGATGACACGCAAAGACGAATGGAGAATGCATGACGACTGCCATTAAGTTCGGCACTTCCGGATGGAGGGCCATCGTTGCCGATGAATTTACCGTTTCCAATATCCGCCGCGCCGTGGCCGGTATCGCTGCCTACGTGAAAACGCAGCCGGCGCCGCACAGTCTTCTGGTCGGCCGCGATCCGCGCTTTCTGGGCGAAAGCTTCGTGGCGGAAACCGCCAGGGTGCTGGCAGCAGCCGGTGTTACGCCCATTGTGATTCCCGATGCGGCGCCCACGCCGGCTATCTCTCACGCCGTGCGCACCCTGAAGACTTCCGGCGCGATCAACTTCACAGCCTCGCACAATCCGCCGGAATACAACGGCATCAAATTCTCCACGCCCGACGGCGCTCCGGCGCTGCCCGAGGTCACCGAGCAGATTGAATCCGCCATCGTGTCTGACGATGCAGCAATGACATCGATCCCTGAGTCCGAGCCGCCCGCCGGCGGTTTTGAAACCGTCGACGTGAAGCCCGCATTCCTCAAGCGCCTCGCCGAGCTGGTCGATCTCAAGGCCATCGCCAAATCCGGCATCAAAATCGTCTTCGATCCTTTCTGGGGTGCGGGCCGTGGCTACTCGAGCGACCTGCTGCGCGAGGCCGGCGTCACAGTCGAA
>JASIJW010000518.1:0-20237 GCA_030050035.1 Acidobacteriaceae bacterium
GCTGACCACGCGCACGAGCTTCCAGCTTCCGCTCTCTTTGCTCCATACATTGGTAAACCGTGCCGTCGCGTCCAGGTGCTCCTGCCTCTAACCGCGAGCATAGAATCTCTGAATTCCCGCCTGAATTGCGCCGAACCCGGGCGCAGTACCGCCCCGAGGCGTCACGAAACCGCATGATACAAGCACCAAAACAACCAACAAGAGAGGCCGCCTCGTCATGTTGTTTTTCTCTCCTGCAAGCCCCTTACGCAGCAGATCGAAGCCTGGTTTCTCGCCGGTCTGACTCTTGGTAGAAACAGATCATCCAGACAGAACAAAGGGCAGCCCACGCGGGCTGCCCTTTTGCCGTCCTGAGACGCAGTGGATCCGGGTCGAAGGACCGGCCCAAGCGCTCCAGTCAGTAATCCTCCGTTATTCAAGACTCAAGCCGACTTTCGGCGGGATATCGCACGATGTCCCGGACTACCCGACCTCTGCTGGCACGTAGCGTCCCGCTGAGTTGACATGCCCGCCTGCTTCATAACGGTCATGATGTCGCACCCAATCTGCCAAGGTGAAGGTAGGGCCATTCTCGTTTCTGCCCTTCGGCGTGAGATCCAGGTAAAAGTAGGTAGTCAATCCCAGTTCGTCACCGCGCGCATAGCAGGAATAGGTGTGAAAGATATCGCCGGCCGGGTCCTTGACGAAGACGCTGACGCCGGAGACTTCTTCGCTGGGGTATGGCAAATCGCGCTCCTCAAAGTTGTAGAAGACTTTGCCGCGTGCAAGATCGTCCTTTGTAAAGGACACGTGATAGTCGAAATTGAAATCGTTGGCAAAGGAAGAAACCCACTTGAAGCGCCAGCCCATACGCTTGCGGAATGCCTCGATCTCAGTCAGGGGAGCGCGTGAAACGGCGACATAGGTGACATCGTGATGCTCCAGGTGAGTGAGGGCGCCTTCGACGTGGTCGGAGCCAAAGGAGCAGCCGACACAGCCCTCCTTCCAGCCGGGACCGAACATAAAATGGCGGACGACGAGTTGGCTGCGCCCGTCAAAGAGGTCCGCGAGACTCACTTTGCCCTGTGGGCCGTCGAAGAGATAATTCTTCTCGACTCTGACCCGTGGAAGCTCGCGCCGAAGAGCGCGGACGGCGTCGTACTCGCGGGTGAGGGCCTTCTCTTTGGCCAGCAGTTCTCTGCGGGCCGCCAGCCATTCTTCACGCGACACTGCTTTCGGGGTTGCTGCTGCGGTATTAGACATCTTTCTCTCTCCCTTCGTCTGAGTTGGAAACCGTTGCTGCTGCTTTATTGGGGTTGCGGCGAAGTTTCAACGCCAGTGCTGCGAGACCTCCCGTTGAGGTTGCACTGACTGCGGCCAGCGCCAGCGTTGACCAGCAAAAAGGACACATGCGTTACCTCCCGTTAGCGGCATCTGGCCGCCGGATATGTCTTCTATGGGGATAACGGGTGAAGCAGGATGATTTCGACAGGGACGGCGAAGAAAATCAGCCTCGTTTATTGAGCAGGAAATGCCGGATGGCGGGATCGTCTGCCAGGCCGATGGCGCGATCAAAGGCATCTCGCGCTTCCGCCGTGTTTCCAAGGCGCTCGAGAAGATGAGCGCGCACCGCCCAGTAAGGCTGATATGCGGATGCTGCCTGAAGATCGATGGCGTTCAGCGCAGCCAGTCCGGCCTCCGCCCCACCCGCCTCGCCGAGCGCTGCCGCGTATCCGGTGCTCACTCCGAGCGAGGGGTGGATGCGGAGGAGCTGACCATAGAAGGCTACAATGGCAGGCCACTCAGTACGGCGGCCGTGCGCTCGTTCCGCATGGACAGACTGAATTGCGGCCTCAAGCTGAAAGCGTCCGATGCAACGGCGTTCCGCAGCTTCGGCCAGCAAACGTTCTGCCTCCTCAATCAGCGGAAGCGACCACTGCCGCGGGTCCTGCTCGGAGAGAGGAATGTACCGGCCTGCGAATCCGCGCCGCGCCGCGCGACGAGCTTCACAGTGCAGCATAAGCGCCAGCAGCCCGCGCACCTCGGGCTCATCTGGCATCAGGTGCAGCAGCACCCGCGCAAGCCAGATCGCCTCTTCGGCAAGTTCGCGCCCGCGCTCGCTTGCCCCGGCCATGTCATCCCATCCAATGCCAAAGGCAGCGTAGATGGCTTCGAGGACTGCATCCAGGCGGCTGGGCAACTCGCTCTTCTGGGGGATTTCAAAAGGAACGCCGGCCTCGCGAATGCGGCCCTTGGCGCGCACCAGCCGCTGCCCCATGGTTGACGCCGGAACAAGGAAGGCCTGCGCGATGCGGGCCGCCTCGAGGCCCAATACCGCCTGAAGCATGAGCGGTGTATGCATGTCCGCGCTGATTTTTGGATGGGCGCAGGCAAAGAGCAACTTCAGGCGCTCATCCGGAAACTCCGGCGCAGCTGGGGCCTCAGCGCCGTTCGTTCTCATCAGGGTTAACGTGTGCTCGCTGGCCAGCACGACATTCTCATGGCGCGCGCGATCGATGATCCGGTGGCGCGCTGTGGTCAGCAGCCAGGCTTCCGGTTTTTGTGGAACGCCATCGCGCGGCCATGCCGTAAGCGCCGCCAACAACGCCTCGCTAAGAGCATCCTCTGCGCTGGCCAGATCGTGCGTGTGCGCCGCAAGATAGGCAACAAGGCGGCCGTAGGATTCTCGAGCGATCCGTTCGACAGCGCGATGCGTCCACTCCTGATTGTTGTCGTCGCTCATTCCTCAATCCGCCGCTTTGTTTCAGGCGCCAGAGGGCGAACCTCTACGGATCCCACAGTGACCGCGGGGCACCGTGCCGCCCATTCGAGAGCCACATCGCGAGACGGGAGTTCCAGAAGGATAACTCCCGCTAGTTGCTCTTTGGTGTCGGCATATGGGCCATCCTGTACGCGGCGGGTCCCGTTCCGTACTGCAACTGTTGCTCCGGAGTGAGGAAGTTCGAGCGGATTTCCCCCAAGGTAGATTCCCGCTTCAAGCATTGATTTGTAGTAAGCCCGCCAGGCTCCGCGATAGGGGTCGGGATCCTCGTTATTGCGCATGGCAAAGGCTTCGGGCGATTCATAGATCAGCAGGGCGAATTGCATGGGGTCTCCTTAACTTGAGATCGAATGCGTTAGTGATCATCCTACTGGTGACGGATGAGAGGGTGGTATTTCGACATCTCCGGTGGGCAAATTACACCACATGCTGCTCTGTCCATTCTGAATCATCAGGAAAAGTCCGCCCGCTCCTCGTCTCGCAACAGGAGAAAGACCGCCCATGCCGCCCTCGAAAAACAAGAAAGGCAGCCCACTCGGACTGCCCTTTCCAGTGCGATTGAGAAGGCCTGAGTCCAGTTCAAACCGATCGGGAGCCGGTAGCACAGACCCCTTCTATCTCTGCAGATTCCGGGCTCACGAAGTACCGGCGCTGGAAGTGCAGAGCTAGATTAACAAGCGCGATCATTACGGGCACTTCGACCAGAGGACCGATTACCGCCGCGAACGCCGCGCCGGAATTAATGCCAAACACCGATACGGCCACAGCGATCGCCAGCTCGAAGTTATTTGAGGCAGCCGTAAACGAGAGCGTTGTCGTCTTCGAGTAGTCGGCGCCAAGCTTTCGGCCCATGTAAAACGACACCAGGAACATCACCACAAAGTAGATCAAGAGTGGTAATGCGATCCTGAGCACGTCCAAAGGCAGACGCACGATGTACCCGCCCTTGAGAGAAAACATCACCACAATGGTGAATAGCAGGGCAACGAGCGTCATTGGCGCGACTCGCGGCACAAAATTCCGGTCGTACCATTCGCGCCCTTTCGCTCGGACCAGCGCCGTGCGAGTCAGAAAGCCTGCGATAAACGGAATGCCGAGATAAATGAAAACGCTCTTTGCGATCTCGCCGATGGAGACGTTGACCGTGGCGCCGCGCAGGCCGAACTATCCGGGCAGCACTGTGATGAACACCCAGGAGTAAACCGAGTAGAAGAAAACCTGAAAGAGCGAATTGAACGCCACCAAACCGGCTGCGTATTGCGTGTCGCCTTTCGCCAGTTCGTTCCACACGATTACCATGGCGATGCAGCGCGCCAATCCAATCATGATGAGGCCGGCCATGTACTCCGGATATCCGCGAAGGAACACGACGGCAAGCACGAACATCAGAACCGGCCCGATCAGCCAGTTCTGCGCCAGCGACAGCGCTAGAACGCGCTTGTTGCGGAAGACCTCGTGCAGTTCTTCGTATCGCACCCGCGTGAACGGCGGGTACATCATCAGGATCAGTCCCGCCGCAATGGGCACAGACGTTGTGCCGATGCTAAAGCAATTCAGAAACGGCACGACGCCGGGAGCAAGCCAACCCAGCGCAATGCCCAGAACCATCGCGGCGAAGATCCATCCCGTCAGGTAACGATCCAGAAAAGACAACCGGCTCTTCTTCACGCTTCCTCCTACGACTGGCCTATCCGGTCGATTTCGCGCTTGATCGCCATCGCCTCAAGCGTCGCGAGCGGCAGCGAGAGAAACAGTCCGATTCTGCGGTCGAGCGCAGTATAGGCATCACGAAACGCGCGGGCGATTTCCTCGGGACTCCCTTTAACCGCCGCAGGATCAGGAATACCCCAGTGCGCTGTCATCGGCTGCCCTGGCCAGTAAGGGCACTGCTCTTTCGCCGCGTTGTCGCACACCGTAAAGACGAAGTCCAGCGTCGGCGCCCCCGGCCGCGAGAACTCGTCCCACGATTTGCTGCGCAGCCCCGCCGTCGGCAGCCCGGCCGATTCGATCTGCCCGAGCGCTTCCGCGCGCGGCTGTCCGGTGGGATGACTGCCCGCGCTGTAAGCCGTAAACCTTCCCTTCCCTTTATGGTTCAGGATGGCCTCGGCCATGATTGAGCGCGCCGAGTTGCCTGTGCAGAGAAACAGAACGTTGTAATGATCAGCCATGGTTGTTATTCCTTTGCTCCCGAATACGCAGGCATGCAGCGGCCTGGCTCGCAGCAGGCGGCTTTGGGCTTATTCGCGCGGATGAAGGCGCTGAAGAACTTCTCGTTCACCTTTAGAGCGATGGCATCCGCGTCAACGCCGGCCTCGGTAAGGAACTGGCGCGCATCCTCGACGTTATACACTCGCGTCGGCTCGACTGCGGCTTCTTCAAAGCCTGCCGCGGCCAGCTTCGCCAGGTATTCATTCTCCTCGAGCGCTCCTGCAATGCAGCCAACCCAGAGCAGCATGCTCCTGCGCACCTCTTCCGGCACGTTTCCGCGAACCACCACATCGGAAACAGCGAACCGTCCGCCTGGTCTCAACACCCGGAAGGCTTCGTTGAGAACGCGATCTTTGTCGGCGGAGAGATTGATGACGCAGTTGGAGATGATGACGTCGACAGAACCGTCCGGCAAAGGAATGCTTTCAATCTCTCCTTTCAGGAACTCCACATTCGTCACCCCGGCCTGCTTCTGGTTCTCGCGCGCCAGCGCCAGCATTTCATCCGTCATATCCAGGCCGTACGCTTTGCCTGTTGGCCCGACGCGCTTGGCCGAGAGCAGCACATCAATGCCGCCGCCCGAGCCCAGATCGAGAACGGTCTCGCCGCGCCGAAGATCGATCAGCGCAGTCGGATTGCCGCATCCGAGCGAAGCTCTGACCGCTTTCTCAGGAATAATCCCGGTTTGATCGGCGTTGTAGAGATTCGTGGTGATCGGATCGCAACAGCGCAAACCCGGGGCCCCCGCGGACAGGTCTTCGTGCGCGGGGTGGAGACCCGAATCGCAACATGCCTGCACGCTGCCGGATTTGGCCACTGCCCGTGCGGCGCTTCCATACTTTGCCTTTACCTGTTCCTGAACGCTGGACGTCGATTGCACGATGAGCCTCATCGCATACGCTAAGGCGAATGTATTCTCACTGGACACATCTGTCAATACGTATATGATTGAGGCATGGCGCGCTTCGATCTGACACTTCTGTTCGCAGCTTTGGCGGACCGCACCCGGCTCCGGTTGCTCAACCTGATGGATGGACGCGAAGTATGCGTCTGCTATTTTGTGGAGGTTCTGGGCCAGAGCCAGCCGAAGATCTCCCGGCATCTCGCCTATCTTCGCCGCGCCGGCATCGTCTCGGCTCGCCGGGAGGGCAAATGGATGCACTATAAAATCGTCTTTCCGGCCCACGCCGCAGCGGTCCAGATCTTGCAAGCGACGCTGGCAGCTTTAGGAACGGAGAAGGAATTGATCGCCGATCGTGCACGATTCGACAAATGTTGCTGCGCACCGAAAAGCAACTCCGCGCTCAACGGCGCACCGCTGCCTGTCCAGCTTGGGAAAGAAATCTGCTGCTAGATTCGCAGTATCCCCTCGTCATCCCGCAACAAAACAGAAAGGGCAGCCCAATCGGGCTGCCCTTTGCTGACTTGCTGACGCGCCGCCTTACGGCAGGTAATACCGGAACGACGTAAACACCATGTTGTCGGTGCCGTATGCGCCGTTGCCCGGGTTGGCAGTGCCACCATTGCCCGACCACAAATCGCGGCGGATGTCGCTGTACTGGACGCCCTGGCGCAGGCGGCCATGCGGACCGTTGATCAGGTTGAACCAGTAGCCCGCCGTGAACTCCTGCACGTCCTTCGTGTTGGCGCTGCAGCTGCTCGGAGCGATTGGGGCAGCGCCCGTGGCGCCGGCAGTCGGCGAGCCAGGCTCAACAAGGCAACCCGTCATTGCCACGCTGCGCGTGCCGTAGCCCACCTGCGTGGTGCCGCTCAACACGTAGTCGCGATCGATTTCGTCGCCGCCGTAGTTGAAGTAAAGGTTCAGCCGGTCGGTCGGATTCAGCTCAACCGTGCTCAGGCCGGAGAAGCCGTGAAGCGGCGAAAGCTGGCCGTCCGGACGAACGGTCACGTCGGCAATCGTCGACGAGCCGTAGCGGCCTACTCCCTGGCCCCACAATCCTTTCAGGCCGATCGTGACTTTCTTATCGAACAGCGGGCCGCGGAATCCGCCGCCGATGCCGGCGCCGATTTCCTTGTCGTTATAGGCTCCTACCGAGCTTCCGCTCGTAGGATAGACGCGATCGCGGAAGTTGCGCTCGATGCCGAACAGTTCCCAGTGGCCCCAGCCCGGCTCAAGAGCGGCCTTCAAAATAAAGTCCGGCGTGTAGTTGAACGAGTAGTTGGCGGTGGTGTTATAGAGGCCGCCGTTGGTCCCGGTCGAACCAAAAAGATAATTGCTCGGCAGATTCTGGCCTGCTGGATTCAGCGTTTCGGCGTTCTCGACCGAGGCGCCAAGGAAGAACTTGTTGGCGCCCATGCTCACGCGGAAGCTCTCCTGCCGCGCCCACACAAAGCCGGTTTCGTACTGCGAGTCGATAGTCGACGGCAGAATCTCTGTGCCGCGCAGCAGACCCGTGGTGGTTTCTGTAGCCAGCGACCATCCCTGACCGCCGGAAAACACCCAGCCGCTGTTCAGGGCCGCCTGGCCCCAGACCTGCCGCTGGCGCAGCGTATAACTGTTCGACTGGTTGTTGTTGGACGTGGTGCCGGAGGAAAGAAAGTCAGCTTCGTAGTAGCCGGTGAGCCTCACGCTGCGCTCAGCGCCGGTGGCGCGCAGTGCGATACGCGACTGCCGGCCGCTGGCGAAGAATTCAGTCAACTGCGCTGCCTGGGAGTTGTTGAGCGGAATACCGGTGAACGACGTATTGATGTCGCCGCCCGTAGCGCCGCTGCGCCACACGGTTTCAGCCGCCAGAAAGCTGCCCGACGGCGAAAGCGTAACGCCCTTGTAGTGAATCGCGTCAGGCGACTCCACTTCCTTCTTGAGCGCAACCGTACTGTCCGAGATCGTGCTCGCAAGCGAGGCCTGATTCATCTTCAGATCGCTTACCGTGGACTGCAGCGTAGAAACCGCCGCGGAGTTCTCGGTGTACGACTGCTGTTGCTGATCGGCTGCCTGCTGCGCCTTGGCTGCGGCGGCCTGCGCATCGGCAGCCTGTTGCTGCGCCTGTTTCAGCTCAGCGTCCTTCTGTGCCAGATCATTTTTCAGCGAATCAATCTGGCTCTGCATCTCCTGGCGCAGCGCGTTGATCTGTTCGCTGATCTGCTCCTGGACCGAAGGCCGAGCCTCCGCCTTGTGGACATGCTTTTGGGCCGCAGGCGCGGCGTCTCCCGCCTGGGCGTACGAAACAACGGCAGTGGCTGCGAGCAAAGCTGCGGCAGCCGCATGCATGCGATATTTCATGGAGCCTCTCTCTGTTTTTTCAGGAATGGTCCTGAATCGACCCCCGGTGCGGCCTGTTGCCACACACGCGGGCGATCAAGGAATATGGAGCGTTCAGTTTTCATCGCAGGGACGAAAGATGCACTTGCAGCAGGGGGTAGCTTGAACTCTCCCGATAGGCCTAGACTGGCAGCACTTTGTGAATTTTTGACGAACTTAACCAAGAATTCACATGTGAGGCCGGTCACATTGCACGAAAGCCGGCTCAGCACGTGGAAATTCATCTTGCTGTAATAAACTTCACAACGTCCGCGGCGCGGCAGCCCATTGTTTCCCGCATGCCATCATTGCTTATGGAATCCTCGAAGCCAGCCGCCAACCTGCATCACGCTGAAATCCTCGATCAGTTCACCCAGCAGGCAGAGCCCTTCGCCAAGCGTCACGCGGGGCGGGATACAGATCTGCTGGCACTTATGGCCGACTGCGCTTGCGTCGGCTTGCAGCACGCAGTGCTCGATGTCGCCTGCGGCCCCGGTATTGTCTCCTGCTTCTTCGCGCACCGCGCACGCCACGTCACCGGCCTCGATATCGTTCCTGCCATGCTGGAGCGCGCGCAGCGGCTGCAGGCCGAAGAGCAATTGACGAACGTGACTTGGCGACAAGGGCCCTCGGACGAACTTCCCTTCCCGTCCGGCTCGTTCGACAGCGTAGTCACGCGCTTTTCGTTTCACCATTTTCTGGATCCTCTGAGTGCTCTAAGCGAAATGAAACGGGTCGCCAAGCGGGGAGGCACGATCCTGGTCTGTGATGTAGCACCGCGGCCTGAAGCGCAGGAGGAGTTCAACCGATGGGAAATTCTGCGCGATCCATCGCACACATGCGCGCTCACCGAAGCTGAGTTCGAGGCTCTGGGCAACCGCGCTGGCCTGGAACTGTGCCGCAAAGAGCATTACGCGCTCGCCATGGACTTCGAAAACCTGCTTGCCGGGTCGTTTCCAAAACCCGGCAACGCCAGCCGCCTCCGCACACTGTTTGAAGAAGAGATTCGCGCCGGCAGTGATTGCCTTGGCGTAACTGCGCGCCGCGCAGAAGAACGGATCGAGATCACTTACCCCGTGGCGATATTTGCCTGGCGCAAACCGATGGCCGAATGACCGGCGCAGCCCTCTGTGTCTAATGGTTGGATGACCGGCACAGCCCGGCGGGTGTCTAATAGTTGCAACAGATTTCCTGCCCGCGCGAGGCCGTCATGCTCATCGGCAAACCGCCCGATATCCCCTCCTCAGAGATCACCAGCCAGAGCGCGTACCGGCGCTATCTCGATCGCCGCAAGTTCCTGCGCGGGGCAATTGCCGCGGGAGCTGCGGCGCTCGGGGCCGAGCGGCTGGCCAACATCGTCGCGCCGCGCATGCATGCCCTTGCCGGCACAAAGCTGCAAACCGTTCCCTCGCCTCTGACCACCACCGGCGAGCAGCTTACCAGCTACGACGACATCACCCACTACAACAATTACTATGAATTCGGGGTCGACAAGGGAGACCCGGCGAAGAACGCCGGTCGGCTGCCCACGCGTCCATGGAGCGTGAAGATTGAAGGCAAAGTGGCCAAACCGCTCACCTTCGACATCGACACGCTGCTAAAGCTGCGCCCGCTCGAAGACCGCGTCTACCGGCACCGCTGCGTCGAAGCCTGGAGCATGGTCATCCCCTGGGTTGGCTATTCGCTCTCCGAGCTCATCAAGCAGTGCCAGCCGCTCTCCTCGGCAAAGTACGTGCAGTTCCTTTCGTTCTATGACCACCACATCGAGGGCCAGTGGGCGTACGAAGATCCCGGCATTTACTATCCATACTCCGAAGGCCTGCGCATGGACGAGGCCATGCACCCGCTCACTCTGCTCACCTTCGGCCTTTATGGCGAAACACTGCCCAACCAGGATGGCGCCCCGGTGCGCGTCGTGGTGCCGTGGAAGTACGGCTTCAAATCGGCCAAGTCGATCGTCACCATCAAATTCGTGGAAAAGATGCCGGACACCACGTGGAACGATCAGGCGCCCAACGAGTACGGCTTCTACTCGAACGTCAATCCAAACCGGGACCATCCGCGCTGGAGCCAGAAGACCGAGCGCCGCATCGGCCTGCCTTTCTACGAGCAGCGCCGCACCACGCTGATGTTCAACGGCTATGGCGACCAGGTAGCTTCGTTGTATACAGGAATGGATTTGAAGAAATATTTTTGAAAATAGCGATGCTAGCGGGTTAGCTGCCGGCGGTTCGGAGCATTCTGCGCAAGGTAAACTTCACTAGCACCGCTAACAAACGCGCGAAGCGCGGCTAACACCGCTCACTCCGCTGCCTTACACCCATGACCCGCCGAACGCTCATCCTGCTCAAGACGCTCACCTGGCTCGCCTGCCTTGCGCCGCTCGCATGGCTCGTGTGGGGCGCAGCCACCAACAACCTTGGCGCCGACCAGACGGCCACCATTACCTTCGCCACCGGCAAAACCACGCTGCGGCTACTGCTCATCTCGCTCGCCATTACACCACTGCGCCGGCTGTGGCCGCGCCTCGGCTGGCTCATCAAGTTCCGCCGGCTGCTCGGCCTGTTCGCCTTCTTCTACGCCACGCTGCACCTCATGACCTGGGTCGCGCTCTACAATGCCTTCGACCCGAACGCCATGTGGGCCGATATCATCAAGCGCCGCTACGTGACCGCGGGAATGACCGCATGGCTCTTGCTCGTCCCGCTGGCCGCCACCTCCACCAACTGGTCCATCCGCAAGCTGGGTGGCAAAAACTGGGCCCGTCTGCACCGTCTCGTCTATCTCGCCGCCATCGCCGGCGTGGTCCACTACTGGTGGCAGGTCAAGTCCGGCGTCTTCACGCCCATCACCGCAACCGTTGTTCTCGGGCTCTTGCTGCTGACACGCCCCATGCTCGCCTGGCGCCATAGAAGAAAATCAAAAGCCACAGTAGCTGCGTAGCCACGGTGCAAACTAGCGCCGCAAACCCGCTGACTCCGCTAGCACCGCGGCCCTCAGTCAAACTCCAGCACCGTCTGCGCCACCGGAGCAAAGCTCTTGCGGTGCAGCGGCGTCGGCCCCAGCCGCGCCAGCGCCTCAAGGTGCTCGGCCGAGCAGTACCCTTTGTGCCGCGCCAGACCGTATCCGGGATAAACGGCATCAAGCTCAACAAGCATCCGGTCGCGATGCACCTTGGCCAGCACGCTCGCCGCGGCAACTGAAATGCTCGTTGAGTCGCCCTGCACCACTGGCTGCTGCGGGCACGGCCAGTCGATGTAATCCAAGCCGTCGATGAGTAGATAATCGGGCGTCAGCGCCAGCCGCTCCACGGCCGTGCGCATCGCCAGCAGCGATGCCTGCCTGATATTAATCCGGTCGATCGTCTCCACGTCGATCGCCGCCACCGACCATGAAATAGCATTGGCCCGGATCTCTACCTCGAACTCCAGCCGCTTCTTTTCGCTCAGGAGTTTCGAATCATTCAGCCCCGGCAGCCGCCAGCCGTGCGGCAGGATGACGGCGGCAGCCACCACCGGCCCGAACATCGGCCCGCGGCCCACTTCGTCCAACCCCGCAATGCGCAAAAAGCCCAGCTTGCGCGCTGCGCGCTCCAGCTTCCAGCCGCATACCGGGGGTTTGGGCATGATTTGAGTATAGAGATGAGTCACCTGCACCTGCATCCCACTGCAGAGCCAGGTGAAATCACCCTGTGGAAATCCGGCCAAGAATCTTTCACTTTTTGGGAAACCTTCCGCGCGCTCGCGTCATCGTATTAAACGGCGAATAACGCAGAGTGACAGTCTGTAAACAGTGCTTCGTAACAGCACTCGCAGGAGTTGCGCAGCCAGGTAGTTAACTCGGCGTAATCTTATTCGGCATGATCTGTTCCAAGTGAACGTACCGCAACGCACGCTCCGGATTGCGGCAGCCCAACAATCTAAACCGTGACAAAAACGGGTGGAATGTCTCCATCCGCAGGGGGCTATCCGTGAATAATCTTCTTGCCTTGACTCCAACAAACACCGCTAATCCTGACCGGCCGGCCATCACCGACCACGCGGAAAACGGCATGGTGGTAAAAACCCACAACAAAGGCCGTGAAGTCGTAGGCCTCGAAGTCGGCGCTTCGAACGCACGCCGGTATTTCTCCAGGGACAACTCTGTCATCGAGCTTGAGCTCGACCATCTGCAAATACAGTGCGGCCTCACGCCCGACTTCTGGGATGGCTCAGCGGAGATTCGCGATCCGCGCCTGTGCGCGTGGCTGGCGCAGAAGAACTTCAACGGCAAAGTGGGCGAGTCGCCGCTTCCGATGGCGATGATTCCCTCCGGCAAAAATTCGTTCCGCCTGGAGCCGTTGCCGCCGCTCCCGGTGCGCAGCCATTCGCGCTCCCGTTACATCCCTTCCGAAGCTCCTCTCAATGCTGCCTGACCGCACGCCTCCGGCGCGGCGCGCACTCTCGCGCCGCGCTTTTCTTTTGCGCGAAAAGCTGCGGAACTAGCAGCGTTAGCACACAGCCTCGCGCCCTTTACATTGCTGTGCTGGCGATGCGTTTTCGGCGATCAAGCCACAGGAGCACCGCCACGCAATTAGCACCGTTAACACGCGCGCAACGCGGCTAACACCGCTAACTCCGCTGCCTCAATTGATAAACTCGGATTCGATGACTTCCACACAGTTGCAGCAGCAGATCGAGCAGTTCTTTGCCATGGGCGCAGGCGCCGCCGGAAATCAGGAGGCAATGGCCGCATTCCTCGAGCTTCGCGCGGCGCTTGAAGCCGGCGAGCTTCGCTCCGCGTCTCCCGACGCATCCCAACCCACCGGCTGGCGCGTCAATGCATGGGTCAAGCAGGGTATTCTGCTCGGCTTCCGTCTGGGCGCGCTCGAAGATATGGCAGCCGCTCCGCCTGCCTTTCCGCTTTCCTTTATCGACAAGGACACTTACCCGGTGCGCCACTTCACCGCCGATCAGGGCATCCGCGTCGTGCCCGGTGGCTCGTCGGTGCGCGCCGGGGCGTATCTTGCGCGCGGCGTCGTCTGCATGCCGCCCATGTATATCAACGCCGGCGCCTACGTCGACGAAGGCACCATGGTCGACTCGCACGCTCTCGTCGGCTCCTGCGCGCAGGTCGGCAAGCGCGTGCACCTGAGCGCAGCAGCGCAGATCGGCGGCGTGCTTGAGCCGGTCAATGCCAGCCCTGTCGTCATTGAAGACGACGTGCTCATTGGCGGCAACTGCGGCGTCTACGAAGGAACCATCGTGCGCAAAGGCGCGGTGCTGGCCGCCGGCGCCATCCTCACGCGCGGCACGCCCGTCTACGATCTCGTCCGCGGCGAAGTGCTGCGCGCCACAGCCGACCACCCGCTGATCATCCCCGAGGCTGCAGTCGTCGTCCCCGGCTCACGCGCCGTCAGCAAAGGCAAAGGCCAGGAGTGGGGATTGAGTGTCTACGCGCCCGTGATCGTAAAGTACCGCGACGAAAAAACCGACCTGAGCACAGCGCTCGAAGATCTGCTGCGATGAAGCGGCGGAGCTGAGGGCGTCAGCCGAGTCACCTGTACAGATGGACGACCGCCTGTTTGGTGCTATGAGCAATTCTGGAGACCTGTCATCGTACGGAATTGCAACCATATCTGACTGCTGCCGCAGCAAGACACATTCAAAGATTCAAGCCGCTACGATGATCTGTTTGTCCTTGTGCAGAGCCTTCATGGTTCTCTGGTCTAAGTTCAGGTGAGCTTGCACCAACTCGGACGGCGTCAGCGCCATCCACTGGTTCAATGATAGATCGGCAAAGCGTGCGCTGCGGAACATCTCCAGGAAACGCAGCGGCTCCTCGCCCGTGTTCTCGACATAGTGCGCCATAGCGAATGGAATATAACCTACATCGCCGGCCTGGTAATCGAAAGTGCGCGCTTTCTCGCCTGACGCGAAGACCGTCATGCGCCCGCGGCCGGAAATATAGTATTGCCATTCATCGTTGGCGTGCCAATGCAATTCGCGCATTCCCCCTGGGTTGATTTCCACCAATGCCGCCGCAATCGTGGAGGCGGCCGGAAAGTTGGAAGAGTCGACAATTCGCACCTGCCCACCGGGGACCTTAATCGGCTTCTGGGCCGACAAGCGGTAACTGTAAGAAACTGGCACGGCTCCGGCCGGAGATTTAACCGCATCCGAAGCCAGTGAACCGGGGACCTTGCCCGCGAAGATGTACCGGTCGTGTACGAGATCTATCGGTATATTGGCGAAAGCACTTTCGGAAACGCCGAAGTTTTTGGCCAGAACTTCACGCGGCATATGCTTAAACAAGTCGGTGATCAAGAAAGTCTCGTTTTCCGAGAAGTTTCCGTTGTCAAACACCAGGAGGAATTCGCAACCTTCTTCCAGTGCCTGAATGGAATGGGGAATAACCGATGGAAAGTTCCACAAGTCACCCTCACCGACATCGGCAATGAAGTTGCATCCTTGCTCATCGATAGCCGTGATTCGCGCGCGCCCTGCAAGCATGTAGGCCCATTCGGCCTCCTTATGCCAGTGCATCTCGCGGATGCCTCCTGGCTTCAGGCGCATGTTTACCCCAGCGAGCTCCTTAGCCACCGGCAACTCGCGTATCGTCACCTCCCGCGCCCAGCCCCCCGTAACGAGTCGGTTGCGAGCTGTGGCGAACGAAAACTTGAGGTTGGGCATTGTGCCGTTGTCGGTGTAAGGAGAGGCCAACTGGTCGGGATTTTCTGCCTCCAGCGCTACATTGCGCGGCCCCATGATGGAGGCGCCGGTGTCGCCACGGATCGGTCGCGGCCCGTCGCCTGCAGTTTGAGTCCTGTTGGTCATAAATTTCTCCTCCTATTTCTCAAGACTCACGGAAGCTATCCTTCGATTTCCGCTGCGGATCGGCTTATCGCGAAAACAATGCCCCAAAAATACAGTCCTGCTTATGCCTGTGTCCCAGAATTCGCTGGTATAGGAGGGATGCGGGCTAGATATTGTGAGTTGCCGGAGACCTGGCGCATGTCTTCTTTTATAACTATCCACCTAACACCACTAACCGGCCGACTTACCGGCTTGCTGACTCTCCCAGCCCAAACCGGGCCCGCACCTCATACCTCGCCCCCCCTGCCCCCAGGTGGCTCTCGTACAACAGAAACTCGCGCGCAATGAATTCCGTGAATTGCGGCTGCGCCTTCACGCGCTCTTTCACCTGCCAGAGTTGCCGCCGTCCCGCATCGCCTTTCGTTCGCGCCAGAGTAATGTGCGGCCGGTAAGGCCGGTCTTCCGGCTCGAATCCGCACGGCCCGGTGTGCGCTGTCACCTGCTGTTGCAGCGTCACAAGCCCGTCTCTCGGTTCCACTTCGACGTGAAAAATTCCGGCGCGCTCAAAGATGCCCACCCCGCACAGCCGAATCGGCACCGACGCCGAGCGGATTTCCCTCAGCCGCGCCGTGATGCACGCGTACTGCTCTTCCGTCGTGGTGCCCAGAAACTGCAGCGTAATGTGCCACGACTCCGGCGCCGACCAGCGAAGCCCATCCATCCCCGAATGCAGCCGCGCACACAGCGCCGACAGCTCGCGCACCACCACGCCAGCCAGCGGAATCCCGATGAACAGCCGCATCACGGAACAAGTGTACGACCACCGCGGCAATGAGAGCCCGGCAATCACCGCGTAGCAGCGTCACGGAGCCACTTGTATCTCCCGCGCAGCAGCCACGGCAACCGGCCTGGCAACTTCGGCCGCCGCTGCAACTCGCGTCACTGCGATCACCGTCATGTCATCCTGCTGTCCGAAACGGCGCGCAGCGTCGACGATCTTCGCAACTGGCTGCATGGCCAGCTCGCCGCAGCGCTCAAATCCGAACAGCTCGCCCTCCGTGTTCTGCGCCTCCACGATGCCATCGGAATAAAACGTCAAGCGCGCGCCGGCCGCCAATTGCACTCGCACAGTTTCGTACTGCGCATCGGCTTTGATGCCCAATGGCAACGCGCCCGGCAGCTCCACTTCCCTGCCATCGACGTATGGCGGCAGGTGGCCCGCATTGGCAATCAGCACGCGCCCATCAGGATGAATGCGCGCCGCCAGTGCCGTAGCAAAGCTGCCGCCCACGCGGCCCGCCAGGCGCTGATTCAGACTGGCCAGAAGCTCTGCCGGCTCGCTCGTGTACTCCGCCACGCCGCGGATCGCGCCCACCAGCACGCTCACCAGCATCGCAGCCGGCAATCCCTTGCCAGCCACATCGCCAATCACCACCAGCAGCGCGCCCTCAGCCGCTGGCAGTATCTGGAAAAAATCCCCGCCCACCTGTTGCGCCGGCTCGTATGCGGTTTCCACTTGAAAGCCAGGGCCAGTCTCGATTGCCTCCGGCAGCATTACCTGCTGCATTTCGCGCGCTGCGGCCATTTCGGTCTCAAGCTTCGCCCGCTGCTGTGCAATCCGCGTGGATCGCAGCACAATGATGAGCGCGAGCGTCAGAACAAAAATACAGCCGGTCAGGTCGACGACGCTGAAGGCAAACGGCCCCACCTGCCGTTGGAAAACCGCCGTCTGAATCCGTAGTGCGGTTTGCGCCCAGGCCGGAACCGTCGAAACTATAAACACGCCAAAGCCGATGTACACCGCAAGGCTTTGGATGAGCGCCGGAATCAGCAGAATACCGGCTTCGCTATTGCCGCGGCGCCAGTGCACGATCAGCAGCACCGGAATCACGCCGGCGAACAAAATCGCCCCCGGCAGCATACTGGCGACCATGCTGATATTCGAACCCGTCCCGCGAACCTTCTCCATCGCGCCGAACAGCAGACCAGCCGCAGAAAGCACGAGCAGCGTCTGCATCCATCGAAACACCGGCACGCGCAAGAACGCGAGGTACATTAATGTCTCAAATACCAGCGTCAGAATCGGAATCAAGGCGTCGATATATGCCGACCAGGCGGGGAGATTGTGAAACATCTCGTAAAACAGGAGTGGCGCGTCCACCGCTACTATAAGTCCCAACAACCCCATCCACAGGTACTCGCGGTGTTGCCGTTCGGCTGCAAACAGCGCCAGCGCAATTAGGCCAAGCGCAAGCGAGCCAAGTTGGTAAAGCCACGTCAGTGCGTGATCGCCGATCGTAACCAGCCAGATGTGGTTGCTGAGCGCGGCCTCCTGGCCAAGCGTAAGGTTATAGGGATACAGGCCCGGAAATGCGCTCACCCACTCGTTGCCGGAAATGTAGAGCCGCAGCGCAATCACCAGCGACCCGGTGTGAATCGCCTCATCGGGAATCGGCGTCAGCAGCCGCGCACCGAAAGCCGTAGGCTTGTACGGCGCGACATCCCCGGCCTTCATCACCCGCGCGCCGTTCACAAAAATCTCGAAGGCGCTCGTCAGGTTAAATTCGGCCAGTGCCAGCCCGGTCTGGTTAGGCGCCACCTTCACGTGCAGCCGGTACCAGACGATGCTCGGCCGGTCATGCGGAAAATAAACCTTCAGCGTCTGGCGCGGGTCGACGCGCATCCATCCCGTGTCGTCAAAGTTCGTCTGCGCCCACGCGGGATCGTCGCCGGCTTTCACCAGCCACGTCGATTCGAGGTCAGTGGGCTGACGCAGCGTAGTGGCGTCGAACACCGGCGCGCTGCGCTCCTGCGCCACAGCCGCAACGCCTGCGGCCATCGCCAGCAGAAAAACAAGAAATGCGGCCCGCCGCAGCCGCCGGTGCATGGAAGGATAGCAAGCCATAAGGTGGACTTCACCTCCAGCCGGATGAAGTCCACCCTATCACTTCACTGTGCCGATGGAAACCCGAACCCAGACAGCTACTGCGGCGGCGCCGGCGGCGCGCCCGAATCGCTGGCCCGTTTGGCCACAAACTCTGTTGCCGGCCGGTCGCCCACCTGTCGCGAGAACTTAATAGTGTCCCCGTCCGCCTTGCCCGTGTAGTTGATCTTCATATCGTTGCCGTTGAAGTTCACCACCTGCGCGAACGAAATATTGTCGCCATCCACTTTTCCATCGGTAATGTCGCTATCTCCGCGCGGCGTCGTGATTTTGCCGGTCACGGTCGAACCATCCACGTGAAATTCGAAGGTGATGGTCTGCGTGCCCATTCGCCCCTGCACCTCGGCGGTCCATTTGCCGTTGAAATCGGCGGCCAGCGCGGTCACCGAGCCCAGTGCGAACACCAACGCTGCCAATGCAAGCTTGCGTAGCATAGAGATTTCCTCCGCATCGAGAATGATCCCCGCCAAAAATGGAAATGGCCCGGACTCGGGAATCTGTGTCTGAGGGGACGCATCGCAGAGGCGAGAAGTTTACGACGCGCGCAGAAAATTTGCCCGCGAGAGCAAGGCGCATTGCAACAGGGCACGGCCAGCTATAGCCGCGCCGCAAACGGCGCAATCAATCGAGGGCTTTTGTCTCCACAAGCCAGGTCGCCTGTCGCCAAACCACCCATCAAGCCACGCGCCCGCGCTGAATGTCGTCCACGTTGCGGTCGTACCGCCCCATCAGCGCATTCCAGCGCACGTGCGCCAGGTCCTGGAGCATCCGCGCGCCGTCCTCAAGGTAGCTGATCTGCGTTCGCTCGTCGTGCGCCCAGCTCACCGGAACTTCCTTGATCCGCAAGCCGCGCTTCGTCGCAATGAACAGGATCTCCGGATCGAAGCCCCACCCCTCGATGGTCTGCAGTTGAAACACCGTCTGCGCGGCCGCGCGGGTAAACGCCTTAAACCCGCATTGCGTATCCGCAAACGGCAGCCCCATCACAGCCCGCGTCACAAGATTGAAGCAGCGCCCGAAAAACTGCCGATAGAGCGGCTGGCGGATTGTCTGCCGCGTACTCTCCAGCCACCGCGATCCAATGGCGATATCAGCGCCACCGGCAATTGCGTCGAACAATCCCTGCGCTTCTTCCATCGGCGCCGAAAGATCGGCATCGGTGAACATCACCACATCGCCCAGCGCGTCCAGCATCCCGTGGCGCACGCTGTATCCCTTGCCGCGGTTGCCGGGGTTTTCTACAAGCCGCACCTCCGGCGCACCTTCGGCAAAGGCGCGCACCGCCTCGACTGTGCGGTCACGCGAGCCGTCGTTGACCACTACCACCTCGGCATACCATCGTTTGGCGCGGATCCACGAAACCACCGATTCGAGCGTCGCGGGAATGCGCCGCGCCTCGTTATAAGCCGGAATGACGATGCTGTAGATGGGGTAAGGCATTGGTGCTTTCGCCGCTAGGCGCCGGCTGCCCGGATTTTCTCCTGGCTGGCATCCTTTGGAGTCTCCGGTCATCATAACCCACCGCGCTGCGCTCTTCCGCACCAAAGTAGGCACCCCCAAGGGTCCGGGCAAATTGCTGATCCCTAAAGGCTAAATTCGAACAGGGGGCTTGCATTTTCCCTCCTGACCGGTCAGAATCCGTTTATGCTGTCTCGGGAGGCGTTCCGAAATGACGAAGGCAGATTTGGTGGAAAAGGTTACAGCACTGGGCGACCTGACCCGCCGCGACGGCGAAGTCATTGTGGAGACGATTTTTGGCTCCGTCATCGGCGCCCTGCAGCGCGGTGACAAGATTGAGATTCGCGGCTTCGGTTCTTTCCGCATCCGCCAGCGCAACCCTCGCATCGGTCGCAATCCCAAAACCGGCGACCGCGTGGAAGTACCCGCAAAAAAGGTTCCGTATTTCAAGCCATCCAAGGAGCTGCGCGACCTTGTGAACCCCGGCGAAGCAGGCAATGGCGCCCCTGCAGCTTCCTGAAATTGCCTGGCATTCCGCCCGTCGCTGTCTCAGAGCGGGTTTTCCGCATTCACTAATGTAATGTCTCTGTCTTGGTTGCCCATCATCGCGGCTGATCTCCCGATCAGCGGTCAGCAGACCTGTCTGCAACAATCAACCTTCCGCCGAGCAAGCGGCCTTGCGCGGCGCAGGCAACGCAGACCGGCCAATTTTTTTTTGAAAAACATTGCCAATAATTTCCCGCCAATTTGCTAGCTTGAGAAAAGCCGAGGAAGCAGAGTTAATCGGTCGAGCCCTGTCAGGGGCGCAGA
>JASIJW010000519.1:0-3769 GCA_030050035.1 Acidobacteriaceae bacterium
CTCCGCGCCTTCGCCGAAGTGGACGCCATCGTCACGCCCACTTCGCCCGTCCCCGCCTTCAAGCTGGGCGAAAAGACCGACGATCCGCTCGCCATGTATCTGGCCGATATCTACACCGTCACGGCCAGTCTCGCCGGCATCTGCGGCGTCACCGTGCCCTGCGGCCGAACCTCCGCCGGACTGCCCGTCGGCATGCAGGTCCTGGCCGCGCACATGCGCGAATCCACCGCATTCCGCGTAGCCCGCGCCGTCGAAGCCGCGCAACGCTGAGCAGTGAAGGATATTGTTCCACCCGCTCAAACAGAGCTAGGAGCGGGCGCCAGTTGTGAGAAAATGCCCGGCATGGAAACCAGATTGCCGATGTATGTAGCGATAGTCGCGGGCTTCATCATGCTTTGGAAGTTCCTGGACCACCAAACCTCAGCCGCTCCATATTGGCGCTGGTACACGGACGTCGCAATCATCGTTGCGGGCGTAGCTCTGTATGCGCTGCCTTTTCTTTTCCTCAACCGGTTGAAAAATTGGGTCAAGGGTTCCAAGTAAGCGCATCAAACGCGGTACTTCCGCGGCCTAATTTCCCGAGCTACCATGGGCAAAATCCTCTGATTTTTCTGACCCAATAGCGGCCGCCAGCCGCATAGCCTCATTGCCTTGGGAGCATGGATGAAGAAACTTGCCCGGGTTGCTGTTTTGCCCTTCGTTGCCGCTCTGCTCGCCACGCCTGCCTTTGCCGCACCCCGCAAATCCCACATCGTCGTTCTCGGCGCCGCGAAAAATGTGCCGTACTCGCGCGCGGGCGATCCGGCCGGCGCCGCGCCTGGCGAAGACACGCTCAAAGTCCGCGCGTTGCTCATCGACGGATTGCTGAAGGAGTGGACCACCGGCGACCCGCACGACGTGACTGACCGAAGCTTCGTCGTGCGCCGCGCCGTGCGGCTCAATAACTCGCTTCCCGGAGATAAGCTGGGCACCTGGGTTTGGCAGCGCGGCCCCTGGCTGCTGGTCGATCACCAGACCGGCCGCATCGTCGCGCTCCACCTGCCCGACTACGATCCCGGCGTGAGCCAGGTGAGCTGGTTCCGCGACTACGCCGCCTATTGTGGCCTTACGCCGAGCGGTAAGAGCCTGTACGCCGTAGTGGCGCAGATCGAGGCGCGCCGGCCGTTGCTGGCTAAAAAGCTTTCTGTCTTCGATCCGGAAAATCCGCCCCAGCCGATCTGCACCGCGCCAGACTGGCAGCGAGAGCCCATGCGCGTCACCTTCCATCCCGGCGGCAAGGATGCAGTGGCCTTCGACATCGCGCCTGGTTCGGCTGTTCTGGTGGAAGACTCCGGCGACGAGCCGGAAACGCCTGAATCGGCTAATTAGCTCTGAGCGTGGACCGGGATGGCCGCTGTGTGAGCGGCTGGCTTATTACCTTTCAAATCAGCGGATTACCGGCGGACAGCTTGCATTCAGGGGTTGACGCCCTGGCATCGCTCAACCCTTGGGCTGCGCAACAACATCCAGAGCGGAGATCTCCCTGCCGTTGGGGCGGCTGGAGATCTCCCTGCTTTTAGGGCGGCTTTTATCTTCCGGCTCGGTCAGCTTCCAGGCGCCCCAAAGCACCAGCGCTACGGCAATCGCGCCGGGAATCGAGATATAGGAAAAGAATAGGTCGATGGGCATGTGAGTCACGAAAAAATCTCCTTTTTCTAGCTACTCTCCATTAGACGAAAGGCCCAATCAGGAAGGCATGTTGAGTTCCTAAGGGTTTCGTAAAGCGTGGGAAGAGCTTAGTGCCGCGCCTCCTGCGCCAGCTTGAAGAGCACCCAGATCAGAAAAACCACCGCCAGAGTGGCGCTGCCATAGAAGAGAAGTGCCGAAAGGCTCACCTTCGTCGAGCCTCCTTTCTGCGCGCCGCACCAGGTCTGCGCGGGACAGATGAGGATTACTGAAGTGCAATACATTGAGTGGAAAGCCGCGGCAGTAAGGATGGGGTAGAGAGGACGTAAATCTATCGTAAAGACGCGCTCGCCGGCGGCCGGCACTTGGATCGGAATGCCCAGCAGCCGTTGCGGACCCATTCGGTCCGGGTCGTTGGCCATTCTGGATGAGCTTCCCGCACTGCTCCGCCGCAGTGCCGGCCGGCCCTGATCAGGCTCTGAGGCAAGTCCTCAATCTTGACATGCGACCGGGCGCGCGTATCTTATCTTTCTAGGTACTCTTGGGAATCCGGGGGCGGGGCTGACTGGGCTCTTTTACGGGCACGGGACTTCGCATCGGAATTTCGGGAGGGCCGTGTCGACGAGGAAGCAGACGGAATCAGGACGAGTCGCATTAGAAATCCTGGTTGCCAGTGCCTGGCCCGTTGCGGTTCCGAAAACGCCGTAAATCCTCCGGATCTCAAGGCTCTCGCACGCAAGCGGCGGCTGAAGATTCCGGCTGGATGCAGACGCCGTTCGAAGACCGTTTCGAGGGCCGTTTCAGGACGGTTTCCGGAGACAAAATCTGTTTTGCCCAGGCGCCCCTGGCGGGACGGCTTGCGGCCCGAGAGCAGCGCAATGGCTGCCGGGCAAGTAAAGGACGAGTGTGGAAACAACTTTGGCATTCCTGGCGGGCGGCACGCCCGCTCCCGGCGCGGGCATGACCATGCTCCCGCTGCTGCTTCTCATTCCTATCTTTTATTTCCTCATGATCCGGCCGCAGCAGAAGCGGCAGAAGCAGTGGCAGTCGATGCTCTCGAGCATCAAGACCGGCGACCGCGTAACCACCGCCGGCGGCATCCGCGGCATTATCCTTTCCATCAAGGACGATTCGATCATCATTCGCGTCGCCCCTGACAACCTCAAGCTCGAAGTGGCCAAGAGCGCGATTGCCTCGGTCACTACGCAGGACACCGCGGCATCGTAAGCGCGGCAGCCTGAAAACCGGCCCCTGCGCAAGACGATCTTCGACTTTAGCCTTGGGCTTTTACTTTTTCGACCCATAGAACGGGAATAGGGAACGGGAAATTCCGATGAAGAACCTCAAAAACCGGGTTGCGCTCATCATTGCCATCCTGGTCGTCTTCCTTTACGGCATCTTCGGCATTCCGTCCGGCTTCAGCGGCACGGACCTAGCCGCGGCGCTGACCAAGCGCATCAACCTCGGCCTTGATCTGCGCGGAGGCGCGCACCTGGTGCTGCAGGTGCAGGTGAAGGAAGCAGTGAACTCCGAGACCGACAACACGGTGGTCCGCATCCAGCAGGATCTCAAGACGGCCAACCTCGGCTTCTCGCAGGTCTTCAAGCCCAATCCGCTCAAGACCGACCCGAAGACCAACCAGGAGGTCGGCCAGCCCGGGCTGATCGAGATTGATGGCGTCTCGCAGCTCAACGCCAGCGCCGTGCGCTCGCTGCTCGACGAAAAGTATTCCAACGAATACGACATCAACGATGGCCCCAACGGCTCCATCACCCTGACCATGAAGCCGCTGGTTGAGAGGGACCTGAACGAGAAGACCGTGCAGCAGGCCATCGAGACCATCAACGATCGAGTGAACGCGCTGGGCGTCAGCGAGCCGCTCATCCAGGAGTACAACCTGGGCGCGAACCAGATTCTCGTCGAGCTGCCCGGCATCAGCGATCTCGATCGCGTGAAGACCATCATCCAATCCACGGCAAGGCTTGAGATTCACGCCGTCGACGGCGACCCGAACGGCTATCCCGACGAGCAGTCGGCGCTGCAAGCGATGGGCGGAACGCTGCCGCCGGACAACGTGCTGGTGCACGCCTCAGGCGCGCCCAAC
>JASIJW010000520.1:0-2546 GCA_030050035.1 Acidobacteriaceae bacterium
TTGCGCGAGTCGTCGCGCGTCTCAAAGCGGCGGCTGCCCCACAGGTGCGTGGCGGAGTTCACCAGCCACGTGGCATGCAGGCCCAGCGTGACGCGCAGCAGAACGCCCCACAACACCATGGCAATGGCATTGACTGGCCCGCCAAAGGCCCATCCCAGGCCAAACAGAAGCCCAGCGCTCAGTACGATGGTCAGCCAGTGGTACTTGCTCAACCACACGTAAAAACGGTCGCGAGTAAGATCGGGCGAGTAGCGCGCCAGCCCCTCGGCTTGCGCATGCAGTGACTGGCCAAAGAATAACCAGCCGGCGTGGGCCCACCAGGTGCCTTCGCGCGGCGTGTGCGGATCGCCCTCGTGGTCGCTCAACTGGTGATGCACGCGGTGCGTGGAAACCCAGAAGATAGGCCCGCCCTCGAGCGAGAGCGTGGCGCAGACCGTCATCGCATATTCCAGCCACTTGGGCACGCGGTAGCCGCGATGCGTGAGCAGCCGGTGGTAGCACATGCCGATACCCACGTTGATAGCCAGCACGTAAAGAACAGTCATGACGGCGAGCCGCTGCCAGCTGAAGAAGAACAGCGCCGCCAGTGCGCCGGCATGGAACAGGATGATGATGGCGAGCGTCAGCCCGTTCAGCCCCTCGGGCAGAGTGGCAGCGCGACCCATCCGCACCTGGTCGCGGGCGGGAACGTTGTGAACCACGCGCGCAGAGCGGACCTGAGGTCTGTCCTCTGCCGTAATAGCTTCAATTTGATCTGGCGTGGTTTCCGGGGCTGGAGCAATCAGGGACGATGCCATTCGCAGGGAGATCCTTCAATAAAGTGTCAGCAAACCCACCTTATAATCCCATTGTATCGGAGCGCAAGGCGCGGAAGTACCTAAATCAGCCTGCACCCGCTAGATGCAGCAGAAAGAAGCCCGGAATAGGAAAATCGGGAATGCCCCCCCGGCAGCCCCCTGCCGGTCTTTCAGCCGTACCAACAGCGCTTTTGCTTCGGCCACTGCGCCGCGCAGATCCTGCTCACTCCCCCTGCGTGCTGCCCCAGTATTCCGGAGTCGACGTGAAAAGCTGCGTCATCTGTCCACGGTATACGCGGTAGAGCGCGAACTGCCGTTGCGTCTTGCCACGCAGCTCGAAGAGCAGTTCGCCGCGGTTATCGGCTTCTGCGTCTACGGCGTCGATGAGCACCATCTGCGGCGTCTCGTCCAGGTGCGCGCCGTCGGTCACGTGCTTCATCAGCGTCACCACGCTGCCGTAAAGGTCCGGCTGCGCAACGATCGTGACAAACTTCTGCTCCGCGCCGGTTCCGCTGGTATGCGCCGAAAGCACCATGGTGGCGCCGGAGCCATACGCCAGCTCAAAGACGCGGAACTTCTCGTCAACCAGCGGAGCAGGGGGTGGGGGTGGCGCCGTTTTTTTGTGCACGGAGGACCGCTTCGCCGCCGTCGTGGTGGATTTCGATGCGGTCGCAGATTGGCCCAGCCCCAGCGCCTTGCGGGCAATGTCCTCCATGGACGATTTCATCTTCATCTCATCGGCAGGATTAGCCCAGCTATAGTCCCACGGATGGTCCTTGATAGGCTTGGCGTCGGAGACGGCGACCTCCTGGTCCATCTCGGACGGCAGGCCCACGAGGGTGGGCGTCACCTCAGTGCCGTATCCAGCCGGTTTGCCGCGCTTCAGCCGCGGCCGGTCCGGGTCGCTGATGTCGGGCAGCGATGAGACGCTGGCCTCGTCGTCGTCCTGCTTCTTTTGGAGCTTGGGCCGATCCGGGTCGGTTGACGAGCCCTCATCGTTGCTCTTATGCAGCGTGGGCCGGTCAGGATCGGGAGCCGGCGCCGAGGATCCCGAAGGATTGTTGCCGGCGGTGTCGGTGCCGGAATCGCCGCTGCGGTGCAAAGTGGGCCCATTCGAGTTCGAGTCTGAGCCTGAGCCGGAATTTGAGCCCGCCGAGTTATTGCCCGAATCTCCCGCGTCGCCACCTTTATGCAGCGTAGGACGGTCGGGATCGGGAGCCGGCGCCTGCGAGCCCGAACTCCCGCCGGAATCCGTGTCGCCAGGGTGGTGCTTGCGGTGCAGGATAGGCTGGTCGCTGTCCGCATCGTCCTCGTCGACCTTCGCCATCTGCCGCTGGCGGTCCAGCTCCGCCGGCGTGGGTCTCACCGGCAGCGATTTCCAGTTTCCAAAGCCGATCCAGTAGCCCTGCTGCTCGGCCGCGCTGTGGATGTCGTAAAAACCGACCGTCCTGCCATCCTTCTGCAGCTCGTACTCCACCTCGCCGTCGAGCGCGAGGGGTTGCGGCCAGGCCAGGTAGATGCTGCCGTCCTGCAACTGCTGGCCGTCGAAGACGGTGATGGGCACCAGCCGGCTTGCCTTGGGGTGGGCGATGTCGCCGGTCCACTCGAGCACAGCCACGGCGCGGAAATCGGTAGCGCTCTTGTCCGTCGTCACCTGGCCGACGTACTGCGCGGCCGCCGGCGCCGCAACCAGGGGCAGGCCGGCAAGGCAGGCCACGGCAACAGCCATGGCTACGGTTCTGCGGCTCA
>JASIJW010000521.1:0-4407 GCA_030050035.1 Acidobacteriaceae bacterium
AAACCGCCTGTTTTCATACACTTGTATTTTCAAAAGGCATTTTCCAGCGAGCGGCTGCCCGAAGAAGACTTGGCGGAAAACACGAATGGTAGGCCATAGGCAGTGCCTTTAGACGCTGCCTGACGAATCAGGCAGCGTCTTTAGGCGGCGTCTGATGAATCCGAATCGGATCGGCATAGAGGTCTCCGAGCCCCGCAGGGGCGACCGAACCCAAGCACAACTGCTACTCAGCGAGACGGGGTGCCGTTTATCGATGAGCCCTTACGGGCCTCGCCAAACCCAGCCTAGCGGCCAGTAGCAAGCGCTGCCGTTCCCGCCTCAATCCCCACCGGCAGCAGCGGAATCGTCCCCTGCTGCTTGGCCTCGGCGACCACGGCGTCAAGGTGTTCAAGGACCTCATCGACCGTCATCGTGTACATCTCACGCCGCGAGTCGTAGCCTTCTTCGATGAGCTGGCGCAGGTAGCGGCCCGCGATCTGCGCAGCAAGCTGGTCGGTGATGACCTTGCCCGTGCGCTTCTTCTGCTCCACCCAGGCTGTGCAGGGCAGCGCGATCCACATCGGGCGGCCGTTCACATCAAGCCGGACATCCACGGCATCGGCGTGGCGCGTAGCGATGGCCACAATATTGGCCTTCCAGCGGCAGTGCAGGTCTTCGCCGGTCCAGCGGTCGGTTACGTGGAAGTCTTCGTACATGCTTTCAGCCTATCGTTGACGGCGCGGGCGGGGCAAGCGCCTCAGGCAGTAGGCAGGAAGATAGAAAAGGCAGTTCCGCTGCGGCCCGGCCGGGTGCTCGTGTGGAAACTAATGGAACCTTCGTGCTTCCGTACGATTCCCTTGCTCACCCAGAGGCCGAGCCCTGTGCCTTTCCCGTCTTTGGTCGTGAAGAACGGTTCGAACATTTTGGCGGCGGCTGCGGGAGCAATGCCCAGGCCGTCATCCGCAATCACAATGCACACCCCGCGCCGGGAAGGCTGCTTCCAGTCGCGGCTGCGCCGTGCGCGGATGCGAATCTTGCGGGCTCCGGCTTCGAGAGAGTTGACGATGAGATTGGCAAAGAGCTGCCGCAACTCGCCGGCAAAGCCGTAGACAATTCCCGGCGCGCGGTGACTGAATTCGACCGCCACGCCCTCCGATTGCGCCCTCTCAGCGAAGTTACGCACCACCTCGTCAAGAGTATGAGCAAGATCGACCATGCCGGATGACATACCGGGACGATAGAACTCAAACGTCTGCCTGGCGATATGAGAGACCCGCTTCAGCTCATGGCCCATCCACTCCACGTAGGCGCGCGCATCAGGCGAAAGGTTCTCATGGCTGAGCAGGTACCAGAGGTTGGTGATGGCCTCGAGGGGATTGTTGATCTCGTGGGCGATGGTGGAGGCCATCCGTCCGGCGGCAGCAAGCTTCTCTGAGCGGCGCCGGGCCTCAGTCTCGGCGATCAGCTGGCGCCGCAGCCGCGTATTCTCGGCCATGGTTTCAAGCAGGCGCCGGACGGCGTCATCCGTGCCCCGCTTCTGGCCCAGGAAAATCTCGGGTGAAATGTAGTACGGGTTGTCGAACACGTCGCCCCGGTAGACAAGCTGAGGATGCGTGTGGATGACGTGCATCAGCGTTTCAGGACGGAAGCGGCGGCGATTGTACTGGCACAGGCCGGCCATATCGTGCCCGGGAAAGAACCTGTTCACCTTGCACTCGTATTCGATGAGGCGGTTATGGGTATTCTCGGCCGGCCCAAGAGCCCAGGTCATTTCGCCGGAAGCGCGCACTGCACGGAAGCCTTCTGCCTTTGCGTTTTCGACGACCTCGGCGAGAAAGCCGATCATCCACTCGGGATCGAATTCGTCGTTCTTCAGATAGGCCTCGCGCTTGGTAATGATGACCAGCGCGCCGCTGGCCTTGGCGGCGGCCACGTCAATGCCATGGCGCTCCATGGCGGCCATCACGGTCTCGGCGCTATTGTCGTCGTGGATGTAGACAGCTTTTTCCCCGCGCTCCAGACCACGGCGGAGAAACGGAACGACAAAATCGAGTTCCTCGTCCTGATTGTCGTAGATAAGCGCTATATGATCGTGGATCGCGCAGGTGGCAAGCTGAGGATGTTCCGGCGTCCAGTTGCGAAGGAATGAGGGAAGCGGTCCGGCAGGCTCAGTTGCAATTGGCAGGGGTGCGCGTGTTGGCATGAGATTTCCCAATCAAAAGTCCAAAGCCCTGAAATGGCAATCGATTGAGATGCAAGCCATTGCCCCAGAGATGCCTGATTCCGAAGATGCCAATACCGGAGATACCTGATTTCTGTCCGGGCGCCCTCGTCAACGAATGGCAGAAGCCGCGTCGCCCTGCACTATAGTTGAAGCAGCATGTCCTCTGCAGAACTCGGCAAGGCTCTTCTTATCCATTTCTCCGGGCACAATCATCCTGGCCTCACCGCGGAGCTAACCGCTACGCTCGCCCGCCATCGCATCGAAATCCTGGACATTGGCCAGGCAGTCGTCCACGAATCGCTTTCCCTGGCCATTCTCATCGAGCTGCCCCCACACGACAGCCCCCCGCACCACGGCATCGCCCCGTTGAAGGCCGCGCTCACCGCCCGCGCCCACGAACTGAACCTTCACGCGCGCTTCACCTCCGTGCGCGCCGACGAGCTCCGGCACTGGCTCAATGGCTGCGAGGGCCATGGCGGCCAAGGCGGTCTTGTCCGGCAGCGCTTCATCATCACCGTCCTCGGCCGCGCCATCACCGCCGAGCATCTGGCCCGCGTGACTGCGATCATCGCCGCGCATGAAATGAACGTCGACCGCATCGACCGCCTCTCCGGCGAGTTGTCGCCGCAAATTGGCAACGGCAATGCGTCTCCCGCAAATGCATGCGTGGAGCTGGCGGTGAGCGGCGCCGTCGCGCGCGAGGCGGCGATGCGCACCGATTTTCTCGCCGCCGCGCAGCAGCTTTCCATCGACATCGCCTTCCAGCGCGAGAGCATCTTCCGGCGCAACCGGCGCCTGTTCGCCTTCGACATGGACTCGACCCTGATCCGGGGCGAGGTGATCGACGAGCTGGCCAAAATGGCGGGCGTAGGCGACCGCGTTTCGAAGATCACCGAAGCCGCCATGCGCGGCGAGCTCAACTTTGACGAAAGCTTCACCCGCCGCGTGGCTCTGCTCAAAGGGCTCCCGGAGCAGCGCGTTTACTCGTTGCTCGAATCCATTCCGCTGGCCGAAGGCGTTGAGCGGCTCATTCGCACTTTAAAGTTGCTCGGATACAAGATCGCAATTCTTTCCGGCGGCTTCACGTTTTTCGCCAATCGTCTTCAGGAGCGGCTCGACATCGATTATGTCTATGCCAACCAGTTGGAGATCGCCGGCGGAGCCGTAACCGGCCATGTCATTCCGCCCATTGTGAACGGAGACCGCAAGGCAGCGCTATTGAGCGAGATCGCGCAGCGCGAAGGCATCTCGCTCGAGCAGGTCGTCGCCGTCGGAGATGGCGCAAATGACATTCCCATGCTGAAGCTGGCCGGAATGGGCATCGCCTATCGCGCCAAGCCGCTGGTGCGTCAGAACGCCCCGCAGTCCATCTCCTCGCTCGGACTGGATGGATTGCTCTACCTGATCGGCGTTCGCGACCGCGACTTGCGTGGACATGAAAACCCGTGAACCTCCCGGTGGACTGGGATTTGCGGCCCTTGATAAACTAATACGGTTGCAGTTTGCAGTGCTCCCTCCGGACGGAACCGCCTGCCCTGCAAGTCAATCGCTCGAAGGACAGGAAAACCCAAGTGGATACACAAACCCGTCACGCCCTCAAGAAAGACAAGTTTGTTCAGGCCGCTACCAGCGGCGCAAGCTGGGTGAGCGACCACCGTTCCTCCGTGGTGCGCTGGTCCATCACAGCGGCCATCGCACTGGTGATCGTTGTCGGAGGGCTCATCTACTGGAACGTGCGCTCATCGGCTGCCGACAGCGCGCTTGGCGCGGCAATGGATACTTACAACGCCCCGCTGGCGATGCCCGGCCAGCCTGCCGAACAGGGCGTATACGCAACCGCCGCCGATCGCTCCAAGGCCGCCAACAGTCAGTTTGCCTCCGTGGCGAACCAGTACGGATGGATGAAGCAGGGCAAGATCGCGCAGTACTTTGCCGGCGTGACAAACCAGGAGCTGGGCCAGACGGCCGCGGCCGAAACCGAGCTCAAGGCGGCTGCGGGTTCCTGGAACCGCAACCTGTCCAACCTGGCCAAAGTGGCGCTGGCTGGGGTTTATCGCCAGACCGGCCGCGACAGCCAGGCCGTCGACCTGTACAACCAGATTGTTTCCAGGCCCTCGACAACGGTTACAGCCGCTGTAGCGCAGCTTAACCTGGCCGACCTCTACCAGTCCCAGGGCAAGCAGGACCAGGCGCGTGCCCTGTGG
>JASIJW010000522.1:0-4818 GCA_030050035.1 Acidobacteriaceae bacterium
CGCCGCTGGCCAGCAGTTGCTCGCCGAATCCGATCGTCGTACGCGCGTCTACACGCCCGACACGGTCAACGGCGAAAAAGTTTACCACGTGAGCGACCGCTTTCAGCCCACGCCTACAGAAGGCTTCTACGGCCTGGGCCAGCACCAGGGCGGGATCTTCAACTATCGCGGCAACGTGGTGGAATTGGCTCAGGCGAATACCGACGTCGCCGTGCCGCTGCTGATTTCAACCAACGGCTACGGCATCCTGTGGAACACAGCATCGAAGTCATGGTTCGATAATCGCTTCCCTACCGAGCTCAAGCTAAGCACGGAAGCTGCCGACGCGATCGACTATTACTTCCTTTACGGGCCGGAGATCGACGAGATCATTCACAAATATCGCGTACTCACCGGTCACGCGCCGCTCTTCGGCAAATGGGCGTACGGGTTCATTCAGTCGAAAGACCGTTACCGCTCAGCAAAGGAATTGCTCGATGTAGCGCAGGAATATCGGTCGCAAAACGTGCCGCTCGACATGATCGTGCAGGACTGGTTCTGGTGGGCGCGCCGCGGCGATCCACAGTTCTCCGCGGATTATCTGAAGCCGGACCCGGACGTGACCGCGGCTCTGCGACAATTGCACGCCGCAAATCTGCACGCCATCATTTCCACCTGGGCCGTCACCGATGAGAGTTCCGATCTCTATCGCGATTTGAAGGCGCACAATCTGCTCATCCCCGGCACCACGGATTACGACCCGACCAACCCGGCCGCACGCGAGATGTTCTGGAAGCATCTGATCGAGCCGCTCATGGCGCAGGGATGGGACGGCTTTTGGCTCGACAGCGCCGAACCGGAGGCGTGGAACGGCTACAGCGACGCTACGCTCGACACTCTGCAACTCGCCATCGGCAACGGCGCTCGCTATACAAACATCTTTCCGCTCATGCACAGCGGCAATGTCTACGGCCACTGGCGCGCAGCCACCGATCGCAAGCGCATCTTTATCCTCACGCGCTCAGCGTTCCTGGGTCAGCAGCGCAATGCCACCACAGTTTGGTCGGGCGACGTGATGGGCACCTTCTTCGACTTCCGCAAGCAGATCGCGGCGGGGCTCAACTTTCAGGTCTCGGGCATTCCCTACTGGACCACCGACATTGCCGGCTACGGCTGGCCCTACGAGCGCGACACGCGCGACCCCGCGTATCAGGAACTCTATACGCGCTGGTTCGAGTTCGGCGTCTTCTGTCCTATCTTCCGCACGCATGGCCACCGGGTGAACAACACGAACGAGATTTTTTCCTACGGGCCACAAACGCCCACGCTCATTTCTTACGACAAGCTGCGCTACCGGCTGTTGCCCTACATTTACTCTCTGGCCTGGCGCGTTACCAGCGACGACTACACGATGATGCGCCCGCTCATTATGGACTGGCGGACAAATGAGAAGGTGCGCGCGATCGGCGACGAGTTTCTCTTCGGCCCGGATATCCTGGTGAATCCCGTCACCGACGAAGGCGCAAAGGAGCGCAGCGTATACCTGCCGCCTGCGGCTGCCTGGTACGATTTCTGGACGGGCGCAAAGCTCCCTGGCGACAACCGCATTGATGCGCAGGCCCCACTCAACCGGATTCCCCTGTACGTAAAGGCAGGATCGATTTTGCCGCTTGGTCCGGAGATTCAGTACGCAACTGAGCAGCCCAACGCGCCAATAACCTTGCGCATCTACCGCGGCGCAGACGCCGACTTCACGCTTTATGAAGACGAGGGCGACACATACGATTACGAAAAGAACGTTTATGCCACTGTTCCTCTGCACTGGGATGAAACGAGTTCGACGCTGACCATCGGCGCGCGACAGGGACAGTATCCAGGAATGCCGGCCGCTCGGACGTTTCAGGTGGTTCTGGTGGACGAAACCCACGGCACGGGCGCGCAGCCGCAGAACGACACGGGGCGCGCGGTGCGGTATGACGGTTCGGCTCTGAAAGTGGACTTGAGGTGAGCGAACTCATCTAGGACAATGAGGGGCTCGATCATTCGGCGACACCGGACGGGCTGCGACATCTGTCACAGCTTATGCGGGAAAGGCAAGCGCGGCGGGAACAATGAAGTCCCGCCACGCTTGCCTTGAGTTTGTTTGAGCTTCAGTCGCCTGCCATCAGCAACTGATCCTTTTCTTCGATGGAGGTGTTGGCGTCCTTATCGTACGAGTGGCCGGTAAGCAGACCAACGACAAACAGCCCGAGGATTGCGGCGCCCGCAGCGAAGAGAATATCGCCGGGCACGCGCATCCAGCGCAGTAGCTGCATCGACGGAGTCTGCAGGAACTCCGCCGAACGCGCGTACCACGTGCCGCGCTGAATGGATGCTGCCGCTTGCAGAATGCCAATGGGAAACATGCTCAACACAACCATCAGGCTAAGCCCGATGTTGAGAAGCCAGAACGCCCACTTGAGCGGAAGCTCCTTCCACTGCACGCCGGGACGAATCGCGCGCAGGCAGAAGAGCGTCAGGCCGAGCCCGAGCATTCCGTAGACGCCGAAGAGCGCGGTGTGACCGTGAACAGGAGTGAGGTTGAGGCCCTGCATGTAGTAGAGCGCGACCGGAGGATTGATGAGGAAGCCAAAGAGACCGGCGCCAACCATATTCCAGAAGGCAACAGCGACGAAGAAGTAGATGGGCCATTTGTAGTTGGCCACCCATGGGCTCTTGTTATTACCTCCGCGCGCGAGACGAATGTTCTCCCACGCTTCGTAGCCGACCAGCGTGAGTGGCACAACTTCCAGGGCGCTGAAGACTGCGCCCAAGGCGATGACCAGCGGCGTCGAGCCTGCGAAGTAAAGGTGATGAAAGGTGCCGATGATGCCTCCGGCGAGGAAGATGGTGGTCGAAAAGAGCACTGCTCGCGTGGCCGAACGAATCTCGAGCAGGTTGAGCCGCGTAAAGAGGAAAGCAATCACGACGGTGGCAAAAACTTCAAAGAAACCTTCGACCCAAAGGTGAACCACCCACCAGCGCCAGTATTCTGCAGTAACCAGCTCGCTGCGCTGCCCATACATGAGGCCGGCGGCGTAGAAGAGCGGAATGGCGATGCTGGAAATGAGGAACAGGATCATCAGCGGGCGGCTCTCGCTGCTCCGGACAAGCGCGGGCTTGAGCGAGCGAACCATCAGGAAAAGCCAGAGCACGAGACCAACGAATAGCAGAATCTGCCAAAAGCGGCCGAGGTCGACGTATTCGTAACCCTGGCTGCCGAACCAGAACCATAGATTGCCGAGCTTCTGCTCGATGCCCATCCACTCTCCGGCGAGCGAGCCGGCGACGACCAGCACGAGCGCGCCGAAGAGCACATTCACGCCGAGGCGTTGGCCCTTGGGCTCATGACCGGTAACAGCAGGACCGACGTAGAGGCCTGTGGCGAGCCACGATGTCGCAATCCAGAAGATAGCCAGTTGCAGGTGCCATGTACGTGTTACCGCGTAAGGCAGAATTTTGTCGAGAGGAATGCCGTAGAATCCGCCGCCTTCGACACCGTAATGCGCCGTAAGCACACCCATGAGAATCTGCACGCCCCACAACGCGACAACTACAAAGAAGTACTTCATGGTGGCGCGCTGACTGGGCGTGGGCTTGAGACTCAGGAACGGATCCTTGTCGGGAAACGCAGGATGAAAATCGGTCTTTTCCTGAGCGGCATACCACCACACCAGGGCGCCGATGCCCGCAAGCAGAAGAACAAAACTTAGAATGCTCCACAGCACTGCCGACGGCGCCGGTTGATTGGCAACCAGAGCCTCGTGCGGCCAGTTGTTGGTGTAAGTGATGGTAGAACCGGGGCGATCGGTGTGCGCAGCCCAGGCTGTCCACCAGAAGAAGGCGGCCATCTCCTGCTGCTTCACCGGGTCGGTGAGCGAGCCCGCCGGAATGGCATACTCCACCCGGCCAGCGCTGAAGACATTTGCATAATAAGCCGCAAGCTGGTGGAAGGCCGCAGCCACGTCGTCGCTGACAAGAATGCGGTTTGTCGCCGCGTCATAATTGTTATGGCGCATCTCGCGAATAAGCCGCGCTTTGAGCACAGCCTGCTGGTCGAGGCTCAGAGATGCAAAGTTTGCACCGCCCTCGCGCTGCGCCCACGCATCCAGAAGAATCAGGCACTCGCGATGCAGCCAGTCCGCGGTCCAGTCGGGAGCAACATAAGCGCCGTGGCCCCACACGGTGCCAATCTCCTGACCGCCAATCGACTGCCACACATTCTGACCGTCGGTGATCTGCGAGCCCGTGAAAAGAAGCTTCCCGCTCGCTGTGTATACGTCCGGCAGCGGCGGCGCCTGGCTGATCATTTTCCGTCCAACACTTCCGAGGACAGCAAACGAACCGACAAGAACAATGACCAGCGCTACCCAATAACGTCTATAGGACATGAGTCCTCCTCACGAATGAATGCGAATTTGCAATGTTGCGGTGCAACTCATCAAGGCCACACTACCGGTTGGAGTGGAACAATGCAGGAACTTATGTCACAAGTTGGAGAACCGATTCTTCTTAATCTTGCAGGCTGTTCGCTTCCGTGGCATGTGATTTGAATCACATGACAGAATCGCCTTGCAGCAGAAACTCTCAGGGACCTGACGTGACGGTCGCTTATGCGATTTCAGGAAAGATGCTGTGCCCGCGCGCGAAGGTCATGATCAGTTGCAGCGCGAACAGCAATACAGCGCTAAGCTCCAGGCAGCCTGAAATCGGCAATAATCTCCAGGGAAATTGCGCAATTCCCTCGTAGGCAAGCGGCTCCATGCTGACGCGGAGAGTACAGCCCACCAGCAGCAGAAG
>JASIJW010000523.1:0-3019 GCA_030050035.1 Acidobacteriaceae bacterium
CCCGCTCGTTGCGAATAGGTCGTCAGCCATCCGCTCAGCGATGCTTCCACGCCCACTGTGGTCATTGCTAAAAACAAAAGCAGGGTAAAAACAGGTCGGACAGAACGGGTCACCCGAGTCGATTTGCGTTGTGGTGCAGATTGCGGCGCCTCTCGTTCCATCAGTGTCACCCACGCAAACAAGGCGAGCGACAACGCAAGCATCATCATGAAGAGCAGGTAAAAATTGCTTGCGCGCAGAAAAGGCAGAAAACAAATCGGCCCTGCAGCCGCTCCTGCGGACCATGCGAAGTTTAGCCACTCCAGTTTTGCCGCGCGATCGTTGCCCCAGCGATCAGAAAAGAGCAAGCTTGTCGACGTCATCGCCATCCCCAGGCCCAGACCATAGAAGAAAAACGCTTCGTAAGCGGTCTTCGATCCGTCCAAGCACAGAGCGGCGAGAGACGCCGCCAACGTTCCATAACCAATAACAAGGGAACGAATGCGATTGAGTCCTGTAACAATCGCGCCGAGTCCCGAAGCAAAGAACTGGAGAAACAGAAGCAAGCCTGCTTGGTCGTCACGCAATCCCCATCGCTGCGAGAGGATTGGCAGCAGCACTCCCAGCATTACTGTCCCGGCGCCTGTCAGGCTAAAACCTGCACTCAAAACTGCGGTTGAAAGAGTACGCCGGGCGGATCGAACTGTTACGGAAGTATTCGTGTCGACCATGGTCTGTTCTCTTTTGATTCTCAGTCCGCCCAGTGCATCTTCACTCGCAGCGCCGGATCAACTCCTTCTTATGGAAGATTCGCTAAATGCTCCGGTAGTTTGCTCGAAACAATTCCATGTCCTTCGCGCACCACGTAAAAGCGGTCGGCGGCCAGATGTGCCAACGTTTCTTTCCTCCCATCCGGCCAGAAAACTTCGGCCTGATCGACAGTTTCATGGCTGCCCAATCCAAAGTGAAGGCGAAGATCATTCTGTGACAAATAGCTTCCTCCGCTGATCACCTCGCCGAGTTGAGTCAGATTCCCCGCGGTCACGCGCACCCTTGCGTTTAGTGCAAGTCGATTACACTCGACGCCTTCGAGCTGAATGCTGATCCAATGATTCTTTGGGCCATCTTCCGGCCGTAGGATCATCGGCTCTCCGACAAGATTCTCAACCACGGCTTCCATTCGCCCGTCGTTGAATAGATCTCCCACGGCGAGCCCGCGACTCACCTGCGGCAATTCGAGGGCAGGCCCCACGCGCCGGCTGATGTTCTGGAATGTTCCGTCGCGTTGATTCAGGAACAGCAGCTTGGGCTCTAGATAGTGAGTTGCCGTGTGCGTTGTATCTACCTGCGGATATACGTGCCCGTTTACCTGGAAGAAATCCTGCCATCCGCTATTTGCAAAATCGACAAAAGCGTCGCCCCACCCCACATAACCCTGTGTCCCTCGCGCAATCCCCGATGCGATCGAATTGTCAGTAAAGTTCATTCCGCCGTCGTTCGTATAGAGCGCCGTGTACTCGACGTCAAAGTGAGAGATGGCCAGGGAGAGTCGACCTGTATGCAAATAGTCTCCATACGCCACGCCCATGTTCGCCTGATCCACCCCATCCTCGTTGGCTCCTGCTCCCGCCAGCAACGCGATATCCTCAAACTTTCCCTTGCCATCGCCCTGGTAGAGATAATTTGCTTCGCCATCGTTCGTCACGAACAGGTCGAGCTTCCCATCATTACTGAAATCCGCCCAAATCGACGTCAATCCATAGCGGCCTTCAACGTCATCCACTCCGGCCTGCTTTGAAACGTCCGTAAACGTACCATCACCATTGTTGTGATAGAGATTGTCCGGCATTCCCTTCAGCCCGCGCGGTCCGCACTGCACATCAAGCCCAAGGTACTTGCATCCTTTGCTCGACCCAAACACAGGCAGCTTGTCCAGTTGAAAATCCACGTAATGCGAAACAAACAGGTCGGCGCGGCCGTCATTGTCGAAGTCGCCAAATGCTGCGCCCGTCGCCCATCCCGAGTCAGCACTAAGCCCGCTTGCCTTTGTCACATCCGTGAAGGTTCCGTTGCCGTTATTGCGATAAAGCACTACGCCGTTCAGGCAAGTAACAAGCAGGTCTGGCAGGCCATCGTTATTGTAGTCACCCACTGCTACGCCCATCGCCCAGCACGGGTATCCCACACCCGCCTTGTCCGTCACATCAGTAAAGGTCCCGTCATGATTGTTATGGAACAAGGCACCGCGCGACTTCACGCCATGAAGCGCCATATCAACGCTCTGCGCATTCGTGAAATAGATATCCGGCCAGCCATCGCCGTCGTAATCGATCAACGCTACTCCTCCGCTCATCGATTCGGCAATAAATTTAGCTTCGGGGCTCGACTTATGATCGAACTTGATTTGCGTCGATTTTGTAATGTCGACAAGCCGGGGGTAATTCGGCACCGGGCCCGTGGCAGCTCTTTCAGCTTCAGCTTTTTGGCGTTCTGCCGGCGACAGCGGCGTTGGCGTACCCATTTGTGCGGCAATCAATGCCGGCAACACAAGAAATGAAAGCGCCACAACGCGCCACACAATCGCGACCCGCAGTCTCATTTTTCCGGCGGCCTCATACCCTGAAAGCTCATTCTTCGCCGCGTTTCACTTCTTGGCGTGTGGCTGTTCTTCGGGATTTTCGTCCACGCGGATCTCATCCGCGCTGGAACAGCAGTTCATTATATACGGCACGAGGCTTGTCGTTCATTTCCTTGAATGCTGATAGAAAGCCACTTCGCGCTTGGTGTCTTCCATACGGCCTGTCTTCCTGTACAACGTCGCCAACCAATCGTGCACCGTATCACTTGCTGGCTCAAGTTGCGCTAAGGCTTCGAGCAAAGGCAGCGCCATTTCCGGTTTATCCATCTCGATCAGCACTTTGGCCAATCCCAACTTCGCATTCGCATCTCCGGGTTGCAGCGCCACCGCTGTCGAGTTGAGCGACCTGCGAACTACTCCTGCGTAGCGCCTGGCCCATCGCTGCAACAGGACTTGCGCACA
>JASIJW010000524.1:0-3245 GCA_030050035.1 Acidobacteriaceae bacterium
CGCATCAGGTTCTTGGCCAGGCCGCCTTTGCCCATTTGCTTGAACATTTTGCTCATCTGCGCGTACTGGCGCAGGAGCTGATTTACATCCTGCACGGTGGTGCCGGAGCCGGCGGCGATGCACTTGCGGCGCGAGCCGGAGATGATCTCGTGGTTGATGCGCTCTTTGGGCGTCATCGAGTTGATGATTGCCTCAACGCGCGAGAACTGCTTTTCGTCGATCTGGCTTGAGGCCTGCTGAAGGCCGGCGAATGGGCCGACCGAAGGCAGCATCTTGAGGATCGACTCCATGGAGCCGAGCTTCTTGATCTGCTTCAACTGGTCGCGGAAGTCCTCGAGCGTGAAGCCGTCGCCGAGGAGCGCCTTTTTTGCGAACTCCTCGCTCTTGCGGCGGTCGAGCTTTTCTTCGGCTTTTTCGATGAGCGAGAGCATGTCGCCCATGCCGAGGATGCGGCTGACGATGCGGTCGGGATGGAAGGGTTCGAATGCGTCGGGCTTTTCGCCCGTGCCAATGAACTTGATGGGTTGGCCGGTGACGTGGCGGATGGAGAGCGCCGCGCCGCCGCGGGCGTCGCCGTCCATCTTGGTGAGGACGACGCCCGTCAAACTCAGGCGCTTGTGAAAATCCTGCGCGGAGTTCACGGCGTCCTGGCCGGTCATGGAGTCGGCTACGAAGAGAATTTCCTGCGGGGTGAGGAGCTTTTTGAGGCTCTCCATTTCTTGCATCAGCCATTCGTCCACATGCAGGCGGCCAGCGGTGTCGACGATGAGCGTGTCGCAACCCATGATGACGGCTTCGCGCTTGGCTTCCTTTGCCAGGCGCTCGACGAGCGGCGTTCCGGCGGCTTCGCCTTTGGTGTCGCCCTCGTAGAGGCGCGCTTCGACCTGCTTGGCGACGACTTTTAACTGCTCGCGCGCGGCGGGGCGGTAGACGTCGACCGAAACGAGCATGGGGCGATGGCCGCCCTTTTTGAGCCAGGCGGCCAGTTTGCCGCTGGTGGTGGTCTTGCCGGAGCCTTGCAGGCCGGCCATCAGGATGACGGTCGGCGGCCTGGAGGCGAAGTTGAAGCGCGCGGTGTCTTTGCCGAGCAGCGCGACCAGCTCGTCACGGACGACTTTGACGACCTGCTCAGAGGGCGAGAGCGCAGTCATCACTTCGGTGCCCAGCGCCTTTTCGCGGATGTGGTCGATCAGCTCGCGGGTGACGTTGAGGTTGACGTCGGCTTCAAGCAACGCCACGCGGATTTCTCGCAGAGCTTCGGCGATATTTTCTTCCGAAAGCTGGCCTTCGCCGCGAAGGTTCTTGAAGACGCGCTGCAGTTTGTCTGTTAGGTTCTCAAACATAGGTCCAGTATTAAGTTTACCGGAGGCGCTGCGCGTGGCGGAGTTTTGGGGATATCATCCCTTTTCCATCCTTTATCCATCCGCCGAGTGCCCATTAAACTAGATGCAGGAGTGATCGATGAGCGACGGGCGCGAAGAGCGGCAGGAACGGGAACAACGCCGCCAATGGGAAGACGAGAAGGACCGCGAAGACCGTCTCGAGCGCTACCCAGTCGACAAATGGCGGCCTGAACGCCGCGAATCATGATGGATCTCACTCCATCGGGGCGATCAGGTACTGCTCCAGCTTGCCGTCCGGCATTGTGTATGTCGTCAGGCGCAGGCGCCGGTCGGGATAGGTGATGGTGAACGACCGGAAGGTCATGCCGCCGCGAAGGCTCTCGCCCGTTTGCTTGAGGCTGAGCGGTTCGCCCAATGGGCCGAGGCTTGATTCGTAGTCGGAGATGGCCTGCGGGGTGAAGTAGTCGTTCAGATTCGGCGCAAGCAGGGAGCGGTCGAGCTGGCCGTGCTGCAGGCCGCGGTAAATATCGAGGGCCTGCTGCTCGGGCGGCGCGAGCGGATAGCCGGCGACGATGGGCGCTGCCAGGTGCGCGATCTGGATGGCTGCACCGACGGCATCCTGGTTCGTTGTGACGGCGATGGCAGCATTGGCATCGGGCAGGACTTCGTTGTCGGATACGAAGCCTGATACCTCGCCGGAGTGCTCGATGGAAAGGTGGCCGTCGCGATCGTTTACCTCGACGCCGAGGCCGTAGTGCGTGCCTTTGCCGTTCTTCAGCTTCACTTCCGTAAACATTTGCTTGTAGCTCTCGGGCTTCAGGATCGATTCGGAAAGCAGGCTCTGGTCCCAGAGCGCGAGGTCGTTCGGCGTCATGGCCAGCTCGCCGGCAGCAAACATCCAGCCTTTGCCTTCGGCAGGCGCGGGCCGCAGCGGGCCGAGAGCGTGGCGATAGTAGGGCGTTGCATCGGGCGGCGCAAGCTTTGTCTGGTCGGAGTTCCAAACCGACTTCATGCCCAGCGGCCGGAAGATGCGTTCGGAGAGGAACTGGAAGAGCGGTTCGCCTGAGACTTTCTCCACAATGACGCCGGCGATTACGTAGTTCGTGTTGGAGTACTGCCATTCGGTGCCCGGCTCAAAGTCGAGCGGCTTTTTGGCCCAGGTGTCCAGAATGTGCTGTGCTGTCGTGGGCTCACGCATGGGCGTCATGGTGTAGTCCTCGGCGTAGTAGTCCTGGTAGCCGGAGGTGTGCGAGAGGATCTCGCGAATGGTCACCTCGTCCCCGCGCGTGAGGCCGGGAATGTACTTGCCTACGGGATCGTCGATCGAGAGTTTGCCTTCCTGCTGGAGCATGAGGATGGCTGTGGCGGTGAATTGCTTGGAGATCGAGCCGATCGAGTAGCGCATATCGGGCGTTGCAGGCTGGGGCGGATCGAGACGCGCTTTGCCGTAGGCATTCGTGTAGACAATTTGCCCGTGCTGCACGATGGCAACAGAGGCCGAAGGCACGCCGGTGGCGGAGAGAACCTGCGTGGCGATGCGGTCAATCTGCGCGCGCAGGGCGGGATCGATGGTGTTGACGGTCTGCGCGGAGGCGAAGGCGGCTGGAAGCAGACAGAAGCAGCTTAGGGCCAAAGACCTTGCAATGGGCGTCATGGCCCCCGATTTTATCTGAGGTTTCCTAAACTTCCCGGGTGGAGCGATTCGGGAAATTGCGGAAAAGCGGCACTCGAGATGTGCTGACGGTTATTGCGTTTAATGGGGTATCACCCCCCACTCCCACTCCTGGATTCATATTCCTGATAACAAAAGGGTTGCGGCCGTGGTGCGACTGTATATTCCTGATGGCAAAGTGGTTATTTGCAGATTCCTTAGAATCAGTGGGTTACAGAAAGTTTCTTCGG
>JASIJW010000525.1:0-4100 GCA_030050035.1 Acidobacteriaceae bacterium
CGCGGCGAGGTGCTGACGGCAGTCGACCTGCGAAGCCTGCTCGAGGTCGAACCCAAATCATCTGGGCGCTCCTGCTCCATGCTGGTGATTGAGAGCGCAGATGGCGCTTTTGGACTGCTGGTAGACAGCGTCGACGAAGTGCTGACTGTTTCGGACCAAGAGTACGAGCCGAATCCCTCGATTCTCGACGCCCGCCGCAGGGAGTTGTTTTCCGGTACATACAAATTGCAACGGGGCTTGCTGATGATGCTGAATCCGGAGCGGCTCAACCCTGCGTATCTCGCCGCCACGGCGGACGGGAGCAGGAGAAAGCATGCCGCGGAAGGTGAACGATGACGGGCAATGAACGAGCGGGCGGACAGATGGCCGAGGCGCGCAGGCGTGTGCTGATCGTCGACGACTCGGCGGTGATGCGCAGCCTGATGCGCGCGGTGATTGCCTCCGACGCTGCGCTGGAGGTGGCCGGAACGGCTGCCGACGGCGCGGCCGCGCTGGCGTCAATCGATGCGGTGCGTCCCGACCTGATGCTGCTCGATGTCGAAATGCCGGTGATGGATGGTCTGACTACGCTGCGGCAGTTGCGCGCGCGAGGCAACAGAATGCCGGTGATCATGTGCAGCTCGCTGACGCAGCAGGGCGCGCGGATCACCGTGGAGGCTCTGGCTTCTGGAGCGTCGGATGCTGTGGCCAAGCCGCACGGGATGGCGAATCGCGAGGCAGCGGTCGAGACGCTGGCTGCCGAGCTTATCCCCAAAATCCGGGCGCTGACTCGTGTATCGACGCGGGCGCGCGCGGCGGCCGCGGGCGCCGGCTCTGCTACTGCTTTTTCCGTGGCGCATACGGCGCGGCGTGAGACGATTTCGGCCGTGCCGGCGGTCGTGGCCATCGGCGTCTCCACGGGCGGTCCGGCGGCGCTTGCTCGGCTGCTTCCGGCGCTGCCGGCTGCGTTCCCGTTGCCAATCGTCATTGTGCAGCATATGCCGGAGCACTTTACGCGGCTGTTTGCCGAGCGGATGGACACAATTTCAAAACTGCGCGTGCGCGAAGCGGCCGAAGGTGAGCCGCTCGAGCCGGGGACGGTATGGATTGCGCGCGGCAACTGGCACCTCGAGGCATTGCCCGCGCTGAGTCAAGGCGCGCTGGCTGCGCGGCGTGCGGGCGCCGCAGCAACGCTGCACCTGACGGAGCGCCCGGCCGAGAACCACTGCCGGCCGTCGGCCGACGTGCTGTTCCGCTCGCTTGCGCAGGTGTACGGCGCGGGCGTGCTGGCGGTAGTGCTCACCGGCATGGGGGCAGATGGATTAAATGGCTGCCGCGCCGTTCGCCAGCGCGGGGGCACGGTGCTGGTGCAGGATGCTGCGACCAGCACGGTGTGGGGCATGCCGGGCGCGGTGGCGCAGGCCGGCCTGGCGCACCGGGTGTTGCCGCTCGGAGCGATTGCGCCGGAGATTCTGCGGATCGCCGCGCGGGTGCGGACTGCCGCAGCCCCGGCAACTGTCCTCGACAAAAGTATCGAGAAAAGTATCGAGCGGGCGGCGGTGTAGCGATGGGATTGGCAGCAACGGTAAGACCGGCCAGGCCGGCGGGCCCTGCAGACTTGAGTTTTCTTCGCCAGATAGTTCTGGAGCACTCGCAGAACGTCCTCGATCCGGCGCATGACTATCTTTTTGAAACGCGGCTGGCTCCGCTGGTGCGTTCACTGGAGATGACGAGCCTCGAAGAACTGGTGTGGCGGCTGCGCGCGCGCCGCGACGCTGCTCTCGAGCGAGCCGTGGCCGAGGCCATGACCATCAACGAGACCAGTTTCTTCCGCGACGCGCGGCCCTTCGAGCTGCTTGAGAAGGAACTGTTGCCACGACTAATCCAAGCGCGGCGCGAGTCGCGCAGCTTGCGGCTGTGGAGCGCGGCTTGTTCGACCGGCCAGGAGGCGTACAGCCTGGCCATGCTGATCCTCGACCGGTTTTCTGCGCTGGCGCAGTGGGATCTTCGGATCGATGGCACCGATATTTCGGCCGAGGTTGTCGAGCGGGCGCAGCAGGGCCGTTACGGCCAGATCGAGATCAGGCGCGGACTTGAGCCGCGGCTGGCGGCGCGCTACTTCGAGCAGCACGGCCGCAATCAGGACCACAACAAGGACGAGGACTGGGTGGTTCGGCCCGAGGTGAGGCGGATTTGCCACTTCCGCCAGGCGAATCTCTGCGGGCCCTGCTTTCCGTTTCGGCGCGCCACCGACCGCTTCGACGTGATCCTGCTGCGCAACGTGATGCTCTACATGGCGCCGGAGACGCGCAGGGCGCTGCTCGTGCACGTGCAGCGCGTTCTGGCGCCGGATGGCGTTCTGTTTCTTGGCTCAAGCGAGCAGCCGGCGGATATGTCGCTATGGACGGCGGTGCTGGCCGGCGGAACGTGCTACTACCGTGCTGCTGCGCAGTAGCACCAGAGTGGGCGCGGGACTTTTGGGCTATGGCAGCGCGAGAATCTGCCTGGGCGAGGCGCCGGTGTTGGCGGTGATCTGCACGGTGAGCGAGCCGGGCGTGGTGCCGAAGGTGTAGGTCGACAACTCGGGCGTGCCCAGAGAATTGACAGCTAGAAGGAACGAGCTGGTTGAGTCCTCGGCAAGCGAAATCGGCTGCGTGCCGGCGGCGACGGTTCCGTTGGAGGTGATGGTCCAGGTGGAGTTGCTGCCCGCGACCGCGAAGCCGGCAATGTTGCCCGCCGTGCTGGTGCCCTGGCCGTTGGCGACGTATAGCTGTGCGCCGGAATCGGCCGGCAGGATAAAGTTGGGCGAAAGGCCGCCACTGGCTACCGCAGCACTGGTGGCCAGAACCGGTTTGGCTCCTATGGAGCTGTAGAGATAGGCGAGGATGGCGCCGGAATTCGCAGTGCTGTTGGCGTTGGTCTCGCCGACGTAGTACAGATTCTGGTTGGGGTCGACGGCCACCGAGAGCGCAGAGCTGGTGGAGTTTTGAACTGGAGTGACAGAGCCGCTGGAGCCGAAGGGATTGGTAGTTGCGGAGGCGCTCGGGTTGAAGGGGAATATCACCGTGCCGCCGGTGCCGAGAGCCACAAAGATATTATTTCCGTCGGGCGAGACGACCATTTGGCCGGGCTGAACGGCGGGGCTGGTGGCGGTCGCCGAGAAGGGCGCTGTTACGATAGAGCCGTTGTCGCCGCCGTTCGAGGAATTCAGCGGCACGGCGTTGAAGGTGACCACACTGCTTCCCTGAATGGCCTCAACCAGCCAGTTACCGTCCACAGCAATGGCCACGGCTGTGATGTCGGCGCCATCCACCAGCGTGGCCGAGCCGAGCGCGCCATTGGTTATCGGGAAAACAAAGACGCCGGCTGTGGTGCTGACATAAAGAAAACTGCTGCCGTCGAGCGCCATGGCATAGGGCGTCGACACAAGGCTGAACGGGCTGCCGGAGATAGAGTCGAGTGTTCCGGAACTGATCACCTGGCCTACTACCTGCGGCGTAGTGCCGGCATTGAGGATGTAGAAGTCGCCGCTCGAGTCCGTGGTGCAGTTGGTGGTGCAGCCGCTCGACGAAGTCGTTGCGGGCGGACTCCAGAAGCCAGCGCATCCGGCCACAAAGGGAGCTGCCGCGAGCAGTATGCGCATCCACTTTCCTGATCTCATCAATAACACTTCCCGCTGGGATTGCTTCCTCTGAGGATTGCTTTCCTGAGAATAATGGCTGTCCCTAGAACTTCCTGCCGCGCCCGCTGTCGCGTGCGGCTCTCTGCTGTTTGACGGGACGCAAATCCTGCCGGGTACGCTCGAATGCACATTGGGCGTTCCCCCTCCCCCGTTCCAGAGTAGATGTTATTGATAGTAAAAATAGTTACGGTTGGGTCGCGGCCGTATCTTCGTCATGGCAAAGGAGTTGCTTGCAGCTTCGCCGGAATCAACAATTTACGGATGATCATTGGTCAAGATCATTGGTTAATTGGTCAGTTGAATGCGCATTTCCTCGGGGGCTGAAGCTCGCCTTTGGACGGCGCCAAACATATGGGCTAAAGCCCGTATCCCTTCATGAGCCTCTCAACTGGGCCGTTTCCTTTCAGGGTAGCCAGGAGCGGGGAAATCTTCGGCAATG
>JASIJW010000526.1:0-10701 GCA_030050035.1 Acidobacteriaceae bacterium
GGCCTGACGCTTGGCGGAACCGGCTTTACCTCGACGGTGCCCACCGCGCTTGAAAAGTCGGGCGACTTCTCGCAGACCTTCAACTCAAATGGATCTCTGAACACAATCTATGACCCGAGCACGGCGGTTTCCGAACCGGCAAATTCAACCTACTCATGCCCAGACGGCAAGACGTACACAACCACGAAGGCGGGCTACTATCGCTGCCCGGCATATTACGACGGTAGATACAACGTGCTGAATCCAAGCTCGCTCAACCCTGTTGCCCAGTCACTCTTGGCGCTTTATCCAACGCCGAATCAATCTGGCGTAGGTGGCAGCGATGAGAACAATTATTTTTCATCTGCGACGACCGCCGACAAAGATTACAGCTATGATGTCCGCATCGACCACAGGTTGTCCGACACGCAGAGCATCTTTGGACACATTGACTTCAATGATAACAACATTATTTACGCCCCGGTGTTTGCGCAGCAAAGCAACGCCAACAACCCGCTCATTCAGAAGTACGGAGCGACGAGCCTTACGCCAATCTACGGCAACAATCTTCTTCCCCTCCGCAATATCGTTGTCGATCATACATGGACGATCTCGCCCCGGATGATCTTCGACCACCATGTTTCGTGGGGACGCATGGAATCGCATCGCGGCTCCGTAAATCCGATGGGAACAGCTCCGTTTGGTATTCCTGCGAATGCGGCGCCCGGTGTCACGGCGAGCTTCACGCCTGAAGTGGTGGCCACCACCAACCAGCTCGGCCAGATCGGCAATTTGGAGCCCTACGAGCGTAACCCGAACGCGGTCTACCAATATGCCCCTGCTCTGACGTGGTTGAAGGGCGCGCACACGTTTAAGCTCGGTGCGGACCTCAGATTTTACCCCGACCAGCTTTTCGATCCACAACTCCTGACGGTAAATACCTCGAGAACCTTTACGGGCGGGCCCTACGCTAACTCGGTCACGTCAACGACCGGCAATGCGATTGCGGAACTTCTGCTGGGCCAGGCCACAGTGACCAGCGGCTATGCCCCAAGGGTGAACTTCAGGCACAAGTACTACGGATTCTTCGCTGAGGACACCTATAAGATGACGCACAATCTCACCGTCACCTATGGCCTTCGCTATAGTGTGGAGGGAGCCGACCAGTCAAACGCCAACGAGCTAAGCTACCTTGACACCACGGATCCATCGGCCATCGCATCTCAGGTTCCCGCCAATTCATATGTCTCCTCTTCAAGTCTGGTGGGCGGAGTGGGGATTGTGGGACTCAACGGCCAGAGTCGCAACTTGCAGATTCCCAGCAAGACGCATTTCGAGCCGCGGTTGGGGATTGCATATTCGCTCGATCAGAAGACGGTCATTCATGCCGGAGCAGGCATCTTCTATCATCCAACCGCGACTTATCAAACGAATCCCGCTTCGTATGGGTTCACACGAAAATCCACATCGATTGACGCCGCAACCAATGGGTACAGCTCCTTGAATAACCTCTCAAATCCATTTCCTTCCGGGTTGCCGGCTCCGTATGGCAACAACCCGTCCCCGATCGCTGGAAACAATACCGGCAACGGCCCACTCAGCATAGAGTTGGGTCAGAGCATCAGCGGCGATTTGCGCCAGCAGAGCGATGCCTACCAGGAGGTCTGGTCTCTCGATGTGCAGCGGCAACTGCCCGGAAATCTCGTTGTGACTGCCGCATATGCGGGCAGCGTTGGAGTTCACCTGTACGGCGCGGTTCAATACAGCCAGCTCACGGACGCGGACCTGGCGCTGGGAAGCGCCCTGACCGCAACCGTAGGCAATCCCTTCTATAACATCATCACCGACTCTAGCTCGGTTCTGAGCAAGAGCACAGTGGAGGAAGGCTATCTGCTTCGCCCGTTCCCACAGTTCACGGGCTTCGAAGCTCTGAACGTGGGATGGGGACATTCGAATTACGAGGCTGGCCAATTGACGGTGGAGCACCGAATGAGCCAGGGTCTTTCGATGTTGTTGGCTTATACCCACAGCAAAATGATCGACAACGTCGGAGAAAGTGGGACTACAGCGAGCATCCAGGACAACGGCTGTCTCGCCTGCGAAAAGTCGATCGCCGACCTGGATCAGCCCAACGTGGTGCGGTTGAGCACCGTGTACGAACTACCGTTTGGGCCGCAGAAGACGTTCTTAAACAGCGGCTTCGCGAGTTACGTTGTGGGCGGTTGGTCGCTAGGCGGAACTTACCAGTTCAGCACCGGTCAGCCTCTGCAACTAACATCGCCTATTCAATTGGGCAGCGCTCTGCTGGGCAGTTCGGTCATGCGTCCCGAACTGGTTCCTGGACAAAGCGTCACCAATACCGCGGGATTGCCAGCTCTGAACGGAGTCCGCCCGAGCTTCAACTACAACGCCTTTATGCAGCCTGGACAAACTACTCATAGCGTCGGAACGGCTAATCCCTATGTTTTCGGCAACGCTCCCCGTTATCTATCGAGCGTTCGGAACCCGAACTATTGGGATACGGATTTGTTCCTTGCCAAGACAACAAAGATCAGCGAGCGAATGAGCGCCACCTTTCGCATGGAGGCGCTGAATGCTCTGAACACGGTGGTCTTTGGCTCTCCGGACGTTGGCGTATCGGATACAAACTTTGGCTACAACCCCCAAACCCAGGGCAACAATCCGCGCGAAGTGCAGATAAGTGCTCGATTCACCTTCTAAACCTTCTTGTCTGCGTCGGCGGCTTCAGCCGCCAACGGCATTTCTTCATCTATTCATCTTCCAGAACGATACTCACAATTGAGGTCAAACGTGACGCCAGTCGAACTGACGTTCAAGAACGCAAGAATCGTCACACCATCTGAAACCTTCGAAGGCGCACTGCATGTTCGAAATGGAGTCATTACCGCTATCGACCCCGGACACCACAATGGGCCGGCACTCGACCTCGAAGGCGACCACCTGATCCCCGGCCTGATCGATCTCCACACTGACAACTTTGACCGTCACGTGCGCCCGCGCAACAACGCCGACTGGCCGGTAATTGCGGCTTTGCTGGCCCATGACGCGCAGATGGTTGCAGCAGGAATTACGACCATCTGTGATTCGCTTTATGTAGGCGGGGGACGCAGCATCGACACGCTGAAAAAGATAATAGGCGAAATGCGTGTCTGCCAGGGTGGAGGCATTCTTCGTGGGGATCACTATCTGCACCTGCGCGCCGAGGTCTCCACGGAAGAGATGCCCGCCATGTTCGCGTCCGTCTATCCGAACCCGAGGGTACGACTTGTGTCGGTAATGGACCATACGCCGGGACAGCGGCAATGGCGCGACCTGGAAAAATACGTGGCGATGGAGAAGAAGGATTTCCATCTCACCCAGGACCAGATTGACGAATTTCTCCGGACGGCTCAAGAGCGCTGCGAAAAGTATTCGGGGGAGAACCGAGCTAAGGTACTTGCGATGTTGGCCGGCCACGGCGTTGCCGTCGCAAGCCACGACGACACGACCGTGGAGCACGTGGAGGAGTCGCATGCCGACGGGATCGGCATCTCCGAATTTCCAACGTCGAGAATGGCCGCCGAAGCCGCGCGTGCAAAGGGAATGCAGATCGTGGCAGGCTCGCCAAACGTCGTTCTCGGCCGGTCACACTCGGGCAACGTGTCGGTTGAAGAGCTCGCACGCAACGGCCTGCTCGATGCGCTCGCCTCGGATTACGTGCCCTCGAGCATGTTGCACGGCGCATTCCTGTTGACGGAAAGACTCGGTATGCCGCTGCATGATGCCATCAACATGGTGAGTCTGGCTCCGGCGCGCATGGTCGGGCTCGATGACCGCGGCACTATCGATATCGGAAAGCGCGCCGATCTCGTCCGCGTAAAAATATCTCATTGCATTCCAATCGCAACGACGATCTGGCGCGAAGGGCAGCGCGTTGCATGAAGCGATTGACCGTTAGAGGACTACATGATCGAGGATTGCAAGAGAACTTTGCTGGCGATACTGGCGGAAAGATCCTTTGGATTTCGCGAAACACGCCTCTCCGCAGGCAGATCGAGCGATTACTATATCGACTGCCGAACTACAACTCTCTCTGCTGAAGGTGGACGGCTGGCGGGACTGGTTATTCTCGATCTGCTTCACGAAAAGCAGTTATCACCCCGGGCTGTCGGCGGGTTGACTCTGGGTGCCGATCCCGTGGTATGCAACGTTTCCGCGGCGAGCGCGTGGCTATTGAATGACTCACCGGGAGCAACAGCAATTGATGGATTCCTGGTGCGGAAGCAACACAAGGAACACGGAGCGGGACGACGCATCGAGGGCTTTTGCGAGCCCGGCGCGGCGGTCGTCATTGTGGACGATGCCTGCACCACGGGAGCATCGATCGTCACTGCCATACGATCCGCGACCGAAGCCCACATGCGAGTCATCGGGGTCGTCTGCCTCGTTGAGAGAGAAGAGGCAGGCGGCCGCCCTGCAGTCGAGGCCGCCGCCCTCGGCGCCCCGTTCTACAGCGTCTTTCGTGCGCAGGAAATTCGTGACGTCTATCTCGAACTCTGCGGGAACGAACGGCGTAGCGTCAGTTGATCGGCCGCACCCAGTTACTTCGCGTATTTTTCAATAAACTCCTCAGCGCTGAGCGTACGAAAATCAGGCAAGGCGACTTCCAGCTTCTCGCGCGGCCAGTCCCACCACGCCAGGTTCATCAACTTTTCCTGCACTGTCTCATCGAAACGATAACGGATGATTCTGGCTGGCACGCCGCCTACGATGGCAAACGGGGGTACATCTTTCGAGACTACCGCTCCCGCGCCGATTCCAGCTCCCGTGCCAATCTTGACTCCTGGAAGAATCGTCGAGCCGTGGCCGATCCACACATCATTGCCCATCACGACGCGGTGAGCCGCGCGCCATTCGAAGAACTCCCCGTCATCATCGACTGCAAAGCCGTATGACTCGCTGCGGTAGGTGAAATGGTGCAGCGCCGCGCGCCACATAGGATGGTTGCCAGGGTTAATCCGCGTGGTGGCGGCGATGGAACAAAACTTTCCGATATCGGCCCAGACGATGCTGCAGTCCTGCACGACGTAAGAGTAGTCTCCGAAGGTCGACTCGTTCATCGAGGTGCGCGGGCCGACCGACGTGTAAATGCCCAGCTTGCAGTTGCGGACGCGCGCCGAAGGATCAACGCGCGGTTCGAGTCCGAGCGCTTGTTTGTGGCGTTGCCCCTGCTCTTCGGGCCGATTGGGCGCGGTGTCCAAGATTGGTGCGGGTGTCGTGGTCATTTTGGTACCTCCATTTGTGGGAGAAAATGCTGAATAAATTCAGAGTGCGCCGGTTTCAACAATTGCCCGGCCGAGTTGCATAGCAGCTTCCGGCAACGCGTGCACGCATTGCGCTATCATCCGCTCGTATCCGTTTGAGGAGAAGCCTTCGATGCGTAATGAAAGGACTGGCTCGGTGCCCGACTCGCGCACCAGGACAATTCCATCTCCCGTTGCAAAGCGCATTCCATCAATTCGTGTAATGGTCGCATCTGGCATCAAGCCGGCTAAGACGTCACAGGCCATCGCATAGGGCAGCACAGTGGCGGGAATGCGAATCTCCGGCGTGCTGAAGATGCGCGGCAATGATCGGCGAAGATCTCGCAACTCACCCCGCTTACGAACCTGATCGAGCAGAAAAAGAGCGGCAAACAATCCATCATCGCCGCCATTCAATTCACTAAAGAAATAATGTCCGCAGGCATCCAGGCCAAGCAACGCGCCCTCGGCGGCCACCCGGCTGCGCATGAATGCATGCCCCGTGCGTTCCAGCAACGGCATTCCTCCGCGTGTGAGAATCGCCCGGCCAACGGCGTCAGAACACTTGATATCCACCACCATTTTCGTGTTCGCGCCGTCTGTCTGCTCGAGCAGAAGAGCGTGCGCAAGCAGAATCGAAATTTCATCTGCGGAGACGAAGCTGCCCTCCTCGTCGACAAAAGCCACGCGATCGCCGTCACCATCCCACGCGATGCCGATTGCGCCGGCCAGGGCGCGCACCACTTCACGCAAGCGCGAAAGATTCTCTGCACTATTGCAATCCGGCGAGCGATCAGGGAAATTTCCGTCCGGGAGGCACGAGATGCAATCCACTGAAAAGCCAAGCGTGCGAAACACCGTGGGTGCTATCTCCGACCACGCGCCGTTCCCCGCATCGAGTACCACGCGCATCGGTCCGCATCCCTGGAAATGCCGCCAGCGTTCCAATATCCAGTGCACATAAGCAGGCCGCGGGTCCATTTTTTCGACGCGCCCGCTCGCGCTCCCCATATCTGCGCGGAGAGCGCGTGACTCAGCCAGCGCGCGAATCTCCAGCAGCTTTTCCGGTGTCATCGGCGCCGACTGCAACATAAGCTTGAGTCCGTTATCCGCGGGCGGATTATGCGATGCCGTGACCATCAGCATCGCATCCGCGCGCAGGTGTTGCGCGGCAAAGTAGGCCACGGGCGTTGGGAGCAGGCCCGCATCCAGTACACGCGCGCCGGCGCGGGCGAGCCCCTCGATGAGTGCGCTTTTCAAATCGGGAGTACTGAGCCTGAAATCCCCACCAGCAACCACCAGCGCTCCCGGCTCAAGCAGCGTGCCCACAGCGGAGCCGATATCGCAGAATAAGCCGGGAGAAACCAAGTCAGGATACGAGCCGCGAAGGTCGCATGGTTTCCAGGGATCCACTTGAAGAGCAGTTGTCATCGAGACCTCAGGGAGACGCGGTCAATCTCGCGAAATGGAGCCCCGGGCTGCGACTCGTGAAAGATACAAACCGAATCCACAGCCAATGGCTGCGGGTTGATTGAAGCGAAGCGTTCGCGCAGGTGCTGTTCGAGCGGTTGCAACGCCTGTGCAGGCAATGATGCGGTGAGCGACATGTGGAACTTCCATGTATCAAATACATATGGATAACCCCAGCGAAGAACGTGTTCCCGCTCGCGCGCCGATAGTCCATTGCTCAAACGCCGGTCCAACTCTTCTGCAGTCGAGCTAGCCCGAAATCTGTCGAATTGGGCGACGCACTCGGCCGCGAGGCGGGCAAACTGCCCGCTTGGTTCCACGAGCGTGAGTGCAAGAAAGTTCCCGAGTATTCCTATTGCGAGCGCAGGCGCTTCGAATCCGTTATGTGCCGTCGCAAAATCGCGCAGTGCGGCTTGCAAATCCTCCAACCGCGCGCCCTCGGCCAGGCGGAACGGCGGCTTGAGCGTTGCATGAAATCCATAACGCCGCGGGCTCTCGGTAACCTCCAGCCAGTGTTCGCGACTCAGATGAGGAGGTAAACCAGGATCGAGAAATTTTCCGGAGACGGCATCGCGTCCCAGCCACCTGCTTCCCAATTCATGTAGACGGGCTTCGGGAGCCGGAGAAAAATAGATACTGTACCGGGATGTGCTTCCATTTCGTTCTGACATCGTTGCCGAGTCCTGACTTAAACTATTGCGCATGCTCGTAAGCATAACCGTTTGACGAGGCGCGGCCTGATTGTACGGCGCCGTTGGGTTCTGGTATTCCCGCAGTCGCCTGCGTCGCATTTTGAAAGCCGAACTGAATCTGAAACAACCGCCAGTACAGGCCGCGTAGTTCCATAAGCTGCTCGTGATTGCCCGATTCCGCCACTCTGCCTTTGTGCATTACCAGAATGCGGTCCGCGGTGAGCACAGTGGATAGCCGGTGCGCAATGAGGATGGACGTCCTGCCGCGCAACAGCCGGCCCATGGCTGCACGGATGCGTGCTTCGGTCTCGAGATCGATATTTGCGGTCGCTTCATCGAGCAGCAGGAAGAGCGGATCGTGTGCCAGTGCGCGGGCAAATGCGATCATCTGCTTCTGACCGGTGGAAAGATTATCACCGCGTTCGTGCACCCAGGTCTCGATACCATCGCGCAGATGCTCCAGCATCGCATCCAGTCCAATCTCCTGGGCCGCGCGCCGCGCGTCCTCTTCGCCCAGGGTTTCAGAACCGAAGCGAATGTTGTCGAGGATCGTTCCCTCGCGCACGTACGTGTCCTGCAGCACAACGCCAAACAGCCGGCGCAAGTCAGAGGAATGCATCTCCTGAACATTCACGCCGCCAATGCGAATGACGCCGCGTTGCGGCCGGTAAAAGCGCAGCAGCAAATTGCTGAGCGTGGTCTTGCCTGCGCCCGTATGGCCGACGATCGCCAGCATCTCGCCTTCCCGGACATGAAAGCTGATATCGTTCAGCACCCAGCGGCCAGGCTTATAGGCGAACCATACGTTCTCAAACGTGATGGCTGCACCTTCCGGCTTCGCCAGGGCAGATGCAGGCAGTTCCTCCAGGGCTTCGGTGTCGAGCAGCGCAAACACCTTCTCGGCTGAAACAATGCTCGTTTGCAGAATGCCATATCGTTCGCTGATTTCCTGAATGGGGCGCAGAAACCGGCTTCCGTATTGCAGGAATGCCACCAGCGTACCGATGGTCAGATGACCGCCACGAAGTAGATACGCACCCACGATAAGCAAACCCGCCTGCGAGATTGTGCCCAGCAACTCGACAGAAGGCATGAACCACGCGTTGGCCGTCACCCACTCCTTTGACGCCTCCATGTGTTCGCGATTGATTCCGTCAAAGGTTTCCAGGCTGGGAAGCTGGCGATTGAACAGATGCACCACATAGATGCCATTCACATGTTCGGCGATGAATGCATTGATACGAGCCAGCAAAATACGGACCCGTTGTTGGCTCTTCGTGATGATCTGCCGAAAGACGGTTGAAAGAACCAGAAATACCGGGATGACTGCGGCCAGCACCAGCGTTAGATGCGCATTCACCCGCAGCATGGCGGCCAGAAAGAAGATAGTCATCACGGCATTGGCCAACAGCGCCACCACTCCGTTGGCGAAGAGATCATTCAGTGCCTCCACGTCCGTCGTCAGGCGGGTTACCAGCCGTCCTGCAGGAGTCACGTCGTAATAGCTGATAGGCAGCCGATGCAGGTGCTGGAGCAACTGGCGCCTAAGATCTGCCATCGCCTTCTGGCCCGTCCATTGCGCCAGAAAATTCTGCGTGCTGTCGATGAGTAGTATGAGCGCGAGCACGCCCAGATATACGAGTGACAACAGTGCGAGACCGGGAGTGGAGGCCTGTGGCAGCCAAGCCACAAACGCGCCACTTTCGGCGCGATGGCCCAGGAAGTAGACGTCGATAGCGACAGAAATCACCAGCGGGTTCAGAATCTGCAAAAGCGTGGAAGTAAGCGAGCAGACAAGCGAAGCTGCAACGGCAATCCAATAAGGAACCAGCAGCCGCAAAAGCCGGAGTAGCAGGTACCAATCACGCACCTGGCCGATGGCTTCGTCGTGAAAGCCGGCTCGTCCGGCATGCCGGAGCGGCTGGCTGATTGCCGGAGCACTCACATAACCTCCAGTTCTTCTTCGAGCACCTGCAAGCGTGCCAGCCGGGCGTAGTGGCCGTCTTTTTCCAGCAGGTCGAAGTGCGTGCCATGCTCCTCGATGCGGCCGTGTTTGAGAAGAATGATATGGTCGGCCTGCATGGCCGTCGCCACGCGGTGTGTAATCAGGATCGTAGTGCGTTCGGCCATCAGGCTCTTGAGATGGGCAAGAATCCGCTGCTCCGTCACGGAGTCCACGCTTGAAAGCGCATCGTCAAGCACCAGGATGCGCGGGTTCTTGAGAATCGCTCGGGCGATGGCGATACGCTGCTTTTGGCCGCCAGAGAGCATGATGCCGCGCTCGCCGACGACGGTGTCAAAGCCCTCCGGCAAAGCTGCCAGGTCAGGATCGAGCCCGGCGATTGTCGCCGCCTGCCGGATTTCCTCTTCCGACACTTCCTTTACGCCGAGAGCAATGTTTTCCGCAAGCGTCATACTGAACAGGAATGTTTCCTGCGGCACTACGCCCACCAGCGCGCGCACGGCCGCGACGGGCATCTTGCGGCAATCCATCCCGTCAAAGCACACGCGACCCTCGCCGGGATCGATGGTTCGCGTAATCAACTTCACCAGCGTGCTCTTGCCGGCTCCGGATTCGCCGAGAATGGCGAGGGTGGAGCCGGCAGCAATCTCCAGATCAATCGTGTTGAGGGCCGCATGCGCACCATAAAAGACGCTCACGTTGCGCAGCGATATGCCACCCGCAGATCCGGAATCGTGCCTGTGCTTGGCACCCGGCTCGAGCCAGTGGCCCGGGTCGATCTCCGGTGTTTCGTCGAAGAGCAGCTGCAGCCTGGCTACTGAAGCCATTCCCCGCTGCATCATGTTCACCACACGGCCGAGCGAAGAGATGGGTCGCACCAGCATAGCCATATAGGTGGTGAACATGACGAAGTTGGGCACGCTTAGCCTATGAGCTAGTACCAGCGCGCCGCCGTACCACAGCACAATAAGCGTCGAAATTCCAGTGATGAACGTCAGCAGCGGATCGAGCGTGCTGGAATAGAGACCCAGTATGCAGTTCGACCGCACGTACGACCGGTTCATCCCCTCAAATCGATCCTGCTCGGACTTTTCCCGGACAAAGGAGCGCACCACGCGCGCGCCGGCGATCGTTTGCTGCACCGCCGCGCTCATTGTGGAAAACAGCGCCTGAATCCTGTCGAACCTTCGGCGAATTATTGCGCCAAACCACATCAGCAGGAACACCGCGAGAGGAGAAGGCAGCATTGCCGCCAAGGTTAACCGCCAGTTCACCGAGGCCATAACCACAATCG
>JASIJW010000527.1:0-3821 GCA_030050035.1 Acidobacteriaceae bacterium
CGACCCATATGGTCCCAGCGCACACCTACGTTCACGGTGAGCCGCGGACGCACGCGCCAGTCGTCCATCAGATACGCCGCAGTGTCGCGGAAGGCAAGGTCCTGCGTGGGCGCAAAGCTGTTCTGGCTGAAGCCGGATGCGATGCCCATCACCAAGTTTGCGGTGGGGTTATTGGAACCGATTTCCGTGCCCGAGGCGACCTTGGTTCCAGTTACTTTATTTGGGTATGCCTGGCTGGCGAAGCTCAATTGGCCGTTGGCATATGACCAGAACCCCTGGTCGTTGCCGACCAACTCGGTGAAAGCTCCGGCCTTGAAGGTGTGCGTGCGCCAGACCTTGGTCACGTTATCGGCGAACGACGGCACTGCCTTCTTGAGCGCGTACTGGCCCTGGGCGTTGTATAGCGCTGGTTGGGAGATGTCGGGAAACGTCATGGCGCCAGGAGAGTTGATAGACGGCACCACCGGTGACGCGTTGTTATAGACGGTTTGGTAGGGATAATTCAAAGTGGATTTGTAGATCGCACTCAGGTCGGTGGGCGCATACGGCTCGTTGGCCCAGCCCCAGCCAAAGACAAACTCGTTGGTGAGGGTGGGACGGATGACGCTGACAAAGTTAAAGGTCATCACGCGTGACGTGGTGGGCTGATTCAGGTCGCCGCCGGGATAGGCCACCTCGTATGAGGGCGTCCAATACATGTGCGACACCGTAAGATAGGTCGTTGCGCCCTGCTGGTAGGTAACGAAGAGCTTGTTGTTCTCGTTGATGTTGTAGTCCACTCTTCCGCGCCATACGTAACCGTTCTGGGTGTTGGCATAGGGCAGCACATAGTTGTAGCCGCCGGGCGTAGTGGCAGGATCGGCATTGGCTGCCGGAAACATCTTCATCAGCGCAGCGGCGCCAGGATCGACAGGAACGCTGGCAGCGTTGATCGGGTTACCGTTGGGATCGTGATAGTTTGTGGGGTCGGCGCACCAGTTGGTGGCGCTTGCGCTGAATCCATTGGGGCAAAGCGCCGAGTTACCCGAACCGCTTGCGGAGAAGTTGCCCGCCATCATGCCCGCGCTTGGAATGTAGGATTCGAGCGGCTGTCCTGCAGGCAGCGTTTGCTTGTAGTATTCGTAGCCGGCCCAGAAAAACAACTTGTTCTTGCCAAAACTTGTGTGGGGAATCAGGATCGGTCCGCCGATATTGCCGCCCGGATAGTAGTACTGGCCAGGCTGCCTGGGCGTGTTTGACAGGTTGTTGAGCCAGGTGTTGGAGTTCAGCGCCTGGTTGCGAGCGTAGAAATAGGCCTCGCCGTGAAATTGGCTGGCGCCGCTCTTGCTGGTGGCGTTGATCACCTGAGGACCGTTTGGACTGTCCGCGCCAAAGGTGTTTTCCACCTTCACTTCGGAGGTCATGTCGGGATTGGGAACGGCGATTGCATAGCAGTTGCAACCGGGATCGATGATGTTAGCGCCATCGAGCATATAGGAGCTGCCACCTCGATAGGGCACGCCGCTGGGCGAATAGCCGTTACCCACCGTGCTACCCACCGGTCCTTCAGCCGAAAAATCGACGGAACTACCACCCTGCGTGCCGTTGGGCATCTGCGTTACGCCGGGAAGGATCTTGAGCAACTCGGAAACGTTGCGGCTTTCCAGGGAAAGCTGATTAAGATCCTTGCTGGTCAGCACCTCCGAGCGTTCTCCAGAATCGATGGGCACTATTTGCGACGGTGCGGCGGAGACTGCAATTGTCTCGCTGGTGGCGCCGACATTGAGCGCGATATCGGAAACGGTGCGAATATCGCCGGCATTCATCTGGATTCCGGTTTCCTTCCATGCCTGGAACCCGGAGGCCGAAACGGTGACGGTATAGGCGCCCGACTGCACCCCGGCGAACGTGAAATAGCCTGAGCTGTTGCTGAGCGTAGCGCGGGCGTCGTTCGTGGCCTGATTGATGAGCGTGACGTCTACGTTTGGAACCACCGCGCCGGTGCTGTCTCGTACCGTGCCCGATAAGCTCCCCGTGGTGATCTGGGCGAAGGTCACCGGCGTCAGGAAGAGCATCAGGAGCGCGAAGGCTCCCCTCCGGCGCAATGCCCTGTTGGAGATCGCCCGTAAGAACTGCTGAAGCATCTGCATCATTGGATTGGTCCTCCATGAGAATCTGGCATGAAAAAGCTGGCTGAGTTCGTTAGAAGTTGCTGTCTGTTGGTCTCTGTCTTTGTGGAAGCGGCGCGCGCAGTAAGGCACGCCGGGAAAATGACCGGACAGTTAAGCCGTTGATTGCTAAAACGATTTATTAAATGGATACACACACTCTCTTCGACTCGTCTCGCCCTGCTCTTGAAAGGGGTCTCATCCCCGAACTGATTGACCGCCACAATGTATGCAAGCGACGATTAGAAACAAAAGGTTAATCTTGTACGGAACTGTTCGAGTGCTTTGAAACGCCTGTACATTGCTGAGTACATTGGCGCTTGCTGGGGGGCGAATAGAGTGGTAACAACGTTGCATTGGCGTGAATGCAGGCAGTATCATCCTCAGTGGACCGGGGAATTGCCGCACAGGGAGCGAAAAGTTGTTGCAGCATGCGGAGCAAATCGCTGCGGAATCGGAACGCGCGGAATTTGAAGCCGTGGCCGAAGCGCTGGGCCGATCCTCGCGACTGGCCAACCTCCTCCGCTATATGGGAGAGAATTATCTTCGCGGCGAAGGCGATCGGCTGACCGAGTACAACATCGCCACGGAGGTGTTCGGACGTTCGAAGGATCACTTCGATTCAGGAGAAGACGCTATCGCTCGCGTGGAGGCGCATCGGCTGCGCAAGCGTCTGAAAGAATTTTACGACGGGCCGGGCAAGGGCCGTGCGCTTCAGATCTCAATTCCCCTGGGAACTTATATTCCGACGTTTGTGCGCCGCGACGATCCTCAGCAGATCGCGAAGACTTCGCTGCCGGAGCACGCCGTTCGCGTACCGACGGCTGAAAGCGGAAGCGCTAAGGGCCTTGCCCCGGAAGCAGAACCGCATCGCTCCCGCGCATTGCCGGTTGCGCTGTTCGCCGGGATAGTCGTCATTGCCGCGGTGACAGGAATATTTGCTGTCAGACATCAGCGCGCCGCGTTGTCCGCGGCCAGCGTGGCGGCCAATCCCTCCTCGGCCGCTGGAGCTCTTCCGCTGAGCGCTCTTCCACCGGCGAAGATGCCTCTGCGTATGCTTGCAGGGTACAGCGGACCGCCACAGACCGACAGCACAGGCGAGCTATGGGGAGCCGACGGATACTTTCATGGCGGCGGCCCATGGCGCCGCACGCCTGCGCTGCTGACCGGAACCAGTGAGCCGATGCTCTTCGAGCAGTGGCGCCTGGGCGACTTCCACTACGACATACCGGTGCGGCCGGGCAACTACGAACTGCATCTTTACTTCGTGACCGCGGAACGCTCCAGCGACACCTGGTCTACTTTCAACGTGCGGATTAACGGCAACCTGGTGCTGCAAGGCTTCGACATCAACTCCGATGCGCTGGGCGAGGATATCGCCGACGAGCGCATCTTTCGCGACGTGACGCCCGCCGCCGACGGCATGATCCACATCAGCTTTGCCAGCGAGCGCGGCGCGCCCCAGCTCAACGCTCTGGAGTTGCTGCCCGGTATGCCGCGCAAGCAACTTCCGATCCGGTTGCTGATGCAGCGGACCTCGTTTACTGATCCCAAAGGCCAGGTGTGGCGCGCAGATAACTATTTTACAAATGGCCGTCTCTCCGATCAGCACCAACTGGTAACAGGAGCGCCCGATCCCGACCTGTTCACGGGAGAGCGCTATGGACATTTCCG
>JASIJW010000065.1:0-6189 GCA_030050035.1 Acidobacteriaceae bacterium
CCATCGAACCGGGCATCTTCGGCATCTTCCAGCCCGTACTACTGCTGCCGGAAGGAATCGAGCAACGACTGACAAAAGAGCAATTCGCCGCAGTCATCGCGCACGAGATGTGCCATGTGCGAAGGCGCGACAACTTCACTTATGCAGTCCACATGATTGTCGAAGCGCTCTTGTGGTTCCATCCGCTGGTGTGGTGGATCGGCGCGCGGCTCATCGACGAACGCGAGCGCGCCTGCGATGAGGCCGTCGTGCAGGCAGGCGGCATGGCGGAGGTTTATGCAGAAAGCATCCTCAGGGTATGCAAGTTCTACATCGAATCACCGCTGGCATGCGTTTCGGGAATCACCGGCTCTGATTTGAAGAAGCGGATTGCGCGCATCATGGCGGGGCAGGTCGCGCAGCGGCTTAGCCTAAGCGGCCGGATGCTAATCGGCGGAGCCACGTTAGTAGCCCTGACGGTGCCCGTCACTCTTGGCGTGCTGCATGCGGCGGAGGGACACGCTCAAACGAATACCGGGAACCCGGATGCCTCGGCCAAAGTAGCTCTCGAAGCTGGAACCTCGCGGCCCAGGTTCGACGCGGTCTCAATTAAGCCGGATAACTCGGGCAGTGGCTACTGGAAGAATACGGCTGATGGATTTTCAACAGCAGGCATGCCGGTGGTGTCTCTCGTCCGAAGTGCATACGGACTCACAGAGGAGCAGATCGTAGGTCTTCCGGGGTGGGCACGCTCCGATCGATTTTCCATTGAGGCAAAGCTGGATCCCGATTCCGCGGTCGCTCTGGAGAAGCTTCCCCTGATTCAACGGTGGAAGCAGAGCCAGTTAATGATGCAGTCGCTGCTTGCGGACCGCTTCGGTTTAAGATGCCACCACGCAACCCAAAACCTTCCGGTCTACGAGATGACGATCGAGAAGGGCGGCTACAAGATGAAGAAGTCTCCCTTAGATACGGGCGGCAATTTCATCATTTCGAACGGAAGGATCGAAGCGCACGGAATATCAATGGAAAACTTCGCGCTCAATCTTTCCAGCAATGTAGGCACGATGATCCTGGACGAGACGGGACTCGCCGGTAACTACGAATTCGACCTGGAGTGGGCGCCGGAGGGCGCGGACCCGTCTGATCCACGTCCATCGCTCTTCACGGCTTTCAAGGAGCAACTTGGGCTGAAATTGGCGTCAACCAAAGCGCCCGTAGATGTTCTGGTCATCGATCACGTGGAGAAGCCGTCGCCCAACTGATGTCGCTGAATAAAAGTGAGACTCTCCAGGAACAAAAAATCCGTGCGGGGTGTCTAAGTGAAAAAGCTCCTGGCGGGCTCAGAATGTATGATCCATCCCCTCCGTGCGCGAGGTAATGAGTGCGAATGCGCAGAGCTAGGCGTGGCGAAGAAAAATTGTTGAGCGCATCCCTGTTGGCGCTGGCTGCAGCGATTGTACTGAGCTCTTATTCACTGTTATCTGCGCAGTCTGTCGGCAACGACTGGCAGAAATCGGCCGGCGGCAAGCAGACGTTCGATGTTGCCTCGGTGCGGAAAAACATTTCCGGACGAACCTACAGCAATTTTTCGCTCGATAACGGGAACGCATACTTTGTCATTCACAAGGATGATGCAATGGCTCCGCCGGGCAGTCTGTTTTCCGCGAGCAATCAGCCGCTGATCCGCTACATCATCTTCGCCTATAAGTTGAGCGGAACCCAGGAGCTGGCCCTGCGCTTCAATGTCTATGCCGGCCTTGGGCTGCATGTGCCGGGTTGGGTGAAGAACGATGGCTATGACATTGAGGCGCGCGCCCCAGGCGCAGCGACAAAGGATCAGATGAGGCTGATGATGCGGAGCCTGCTGGCGGACCGGTTCAATCTGGCGGTGCATTGGGAGACACGCGAAGCTCCGGTATTTGGCTTGGAGTTGGAGAAACCCGGAAAACTGGGTCCGCAGCTCACGGAGCATCCAACAAGCGACAACTGCGCGGCAACTCTCACTCCAGCCAGCTCCGCGCCGGGCGGGCAGTCTGCTTCACCGGCAGCCATTCCGTGCGGAGAAATTGCGCACCTTCCGGCCGGCGATCCGGGAGCCCGGCGATTTGGCGGACGCAACGTATCTTTGACCATGCTTGCTGAATCATTGCCCACGCAGACGGGCCTTGTCATAATTCCCCGCCCGGTGATCGACAAAACCGGTCTCAAAGGAGATTACGACTTTGCGCTGGAGTGGACCCCAGAGGACACAAGCGAAGTGAATAACCACGAGACGGGCGGTACGTTTCTCCAGGCATTGAAGAGCCAGCTCGGACTGAAGCTTCGCCCCGAAAAAGGCCCCATCGAGGTGCTGGTGATCGACCACGTGGAACCACCTTCGCCGAATTGACGTAATGCTGTAAAGGCAGCTTTGCGGGAACAAAAAGTTCAGCTGGGGTGTCTAAGTAACTAAGTTCTGGGGCCGCATATCTGCACCTTTCCTTTGTCGTTTGCACAGGCGTTGGGATTTTCTTTTCAAACTGGACCATGACCAACGCAACAGAGAAGCGTCTCAAGGTGTATTCTTTCGAGATTCCGCGAAAATGAAGATTGGGCCTGTTGCGCAGTTTGCGGCAGGGTGTGCAAAAAGGAGCTTTCTCGATGAGAACCGAAGAGTCAGCACGGAAACCCGCCGCCGCGAAGCTCGCGCTCGCAGGCTGCGCAGCAATCGCGCTTCTGGTTGCGGCAGCCTGCGCCGGCGCGCAGGCGCCAAAGCCGGCAGAAGCGGCGCAATCCGCACCCGCATCAACGCCGCAATCGGCGCAGGACATCACAGGCATCTGGCAGGGCACGCTGCATGTTCCGCAAGCCAATCTCGATCTGCGCATCGTCAATAAGATCACGAAAGATGATAAGGGCGAGCTAAAGGTACTCGATTACAGCATTGATCAGGGTGGCATGCCGCTCCCTGCTTCCAAGGCAAGCTTTGAGGGAGGCGTGTTCAAGTATTCGATCGAGCAGATCGGCGGCACGTATCAAGGAACAATGTCGCCCGATGGAAAAACAATTACCGGCACATGGACCCAAGGACCGAATCCACTGCCCCTGAACCTTGCGCGCACCGCGCCCGATGCAGCGTGGCCAATTCCCGAGCCGCCCAAGCCGATGGCCGCCGACGCCGATCCTTCCTTCGAAGTGGCGACGATCAAGCCGAACGACTCCGGTGCAACGCAGATGCGTGGCCTGGTGATCCGCGGTCGCGAATTTCGCACCAACGCTTCGTCCCTTCAGGACCTGATCGCGTTCGGATACAGCGTGCAGGCGAAGCAGATCGTCGACGGTCCGGCGTGGATGTCTTCGGACCGGTACGACATTCTGGCAGTTCCGGATACACCGGGAGTACCCAATGCCGAGCAAGTCCGGGTAATGATCCGCAAGCTGCTGGCGGATCGGTTCAAGCTCACCTTCCATCACGAACAGCGCGAAATGTCAGCTTATGTTCTGGAGGTCGCCAAATCGGGAGAAAAGCTCGCTCCGACTGTGAGCAAGGGAAACCTGCCCGGGCTCGGTTTCAGGCCAGGTACTGACGGCCTCACTATGATGGCAATGAATGCCTCAATGGCCGATTTCACCGGCTTTCTTCAGGTCCTCGTTTTGGACCGTCCCGTGGTCGACCGTACCAACCTCACAGGCAAGTACGACCTGAAATGTACTTTCACACCCGACGATTCGCAATTTAACGGACATCCACCACGCTTGCCGGCGGCCAATAGCGCTGCCGGTGGCGCTGACGGGGTGACGCCAGCAGCCGAAACCGCCGCTGCGCCAAGCTTATTTGAGGCAATGGAACAGCAGTTGGGGCTGAAGCTGACTGCACAAAAAACCGGTGTGGATGTGATCGTGATCGACCACGTGGAAAAGCCCTCGCCGAATTAGCCTCGATCGAGCCAGCCAATGAGGAGATGGATTTTCCCCAGGTGAGGAATCGGATTTCGATGCGCGGTTGGAAAACATGCGCGGCGGTGCTGCTTTTTATCCCGGCGTTCGCCCTGCACAGTCAATCGAATGCGGCGACAACCTCACAAACCGCCGCACCACAATTGCCCGCGTTCGACGTCGCGTCCATCAAGCCATATTCGTCTTCGTCAAACGAGATGAGGATCGGCATGGGCGAAACGGATGACGGCTTCAAGATCACAGGCATGCCGATGCACATGATCGTTCGCGAAGCTTTCGGCGTAACCAACGACCGTCTGCTCGGCGAACCCGCCTGGGTCGGCACATCCCGGTATGACATCGAAACCAAGGTCGCGCCGGAGGATGCTCCGAAGCTCAAACAACTTACGCAGGAACAGCGCTGGGCCATGCTCGTGCCGGTTCTCGAAGACAGATGCGCGCTGAAATTTCATCACGAAACCAGAGAGCTGACGGTCTACACGCTGGTTGTGGCAAAGGGCGGATCGAAGCTGCAGCCGTCGGAGCATGCGAACGCTGGAGTGCAACAGGAACCGCCGCAGAAAGCAAGCGCCGGGATAAGCATCGGGGATAAAGGTCTCACGATGAGCGGGCACGGGGCCTCGATCGCGTCCATTGCGCGGTTCATTTCGTTCGACCTTGGCAGCACTGTCGTCGATAAGACGGGACTGACGGGCACATACGACTACACGCTCTCGTTCGCGCCTGACGAAAGTATGCGTGCGGGGTTACTGCCGCCCGGCGGCGGAACGCTGCCCGAAGCGCAGGGCCCGTCGATCTTCTCAGCCGTGCAGGAACAGCTCGGATTGAAATTGGAAGCGAAGAAGGAGCCGGTGGATGTGGTCGTCATCGACCACATTGAACCACCATCGGCGAATTGAATGTGAGCGAAACGCCGGGAGCTGCGTCTTCCGGTCAGCACCGCGGAATCAGCACTCACCGCAGTCTTTCTAAGGACGATGCGATGCAAGCAGGGCCAACTCTTCCCTCAATCTTTACGGCCATTCAAGATCAACTTGGATTAAGTCTCGAAAGTAAGATGGTGACCGTGGACGTGTTTGTAATCGACCACGTCAACCAGCAGCCGGCGGAAAACTAAGTTGCGGGAATACGGGAACAAAATCGCGGAGCACGAACCGCGGGAGAGACAACGGCAAATGCATCGAGCTCGACATTTTATGCTTGCCTTGGCATTGCTTACCTTTTCGACGTTCGCCATGGCATCGACCTATCGCGGCGTCGTCACGTTTGGCGGATTGCCGCTGCCGGGAGCGACCGTCACGGCCACGCAAGGCGGTAAGACGTTCACCGCCGTCGCCGACCCAAATGGCGCATTTTCATTCGATGACCTGCCCGACGGCAAGTGGACCATCACCGTCCAGATGCAGTGCTTCGAGCCGCTCCACGCCGACATCACTGTAACGCCGAAGCTGCCGGCCGCCGCCTGGGAGATGAAGCTGCTGCCGATGAATCAGCTCCAGGCCAGCGCGCAGAAGGTGAAGCCAATGATGGCGCTTCCGCCTGTTCCAGCCCTGGTGCAGGAGAAGAAGCCGGATGCAGCAGGCCCAACCGAGATTCCTAAAGCTCCGGAGGAAAACGAGCAGAGCGCCGACGGCCTGGTTGTGCAGGGCAGCGTGAACAACGCGGCGACTTCCGTTTACTCCACCAACCCAGCCTTCGGAAACAGGCGCCCAGGCGGCAGGGCGCTTTACACCGGCGGCATTGCGGCCTTCGTCGAAAACTCCGCGCTAGATGCGCGGCCATACTCGCTGAGCGGCAGTGAAGCGTCCAAACCCGCCTACAGTGATTTCACCGGCGTAGCCACGCTGCAGGGGCCCATCGACATTCCGCGCCTGATGCCGCGCGGGCCGAATTTATTCGCCTCCTACCAGTGGACGCGCAACAGCAGTTCGCAGATCCTCACCGGCATTGTGCCCACCGTGGACGAGCGGAACGGCATCGTGCCCGGCTTCTCGAATCCATTCACCGTCAGCCCGCAGGCAGCGGCGCTGCTCCAGTACTATCCACTGCCCAACCTGGCCAATGGATCGCCATACAACTATCAGGCGCCGATGCTGAGCAGCTCGCACCAGGATGCTCCGCAAGTTCGCCTGGACAAAACACTGAGCCGTAAAGACGAGGTATACGGCCGCTTCAGCCTGCAGAGCACGCGCGCCGACAGCGTCAACCTCTTCGGATTCGTCGATCACACTGGCACGCTGGGCATTAACAGCAATATCCACTGGGCCCACC
>JASIJW010000066.1:0-2901 GCA_030050035.1 Acidobacteriaceae bacterium
CGTACTCCACGCTGCGCGAGGTGCCGATGAGGTGAAGGCGGGCTAGCGTCTGAAAACCGGACCGGGGAATGGCCACGGCCACTATGCCCAAGCTGATCCACGCAATGTTCGAAATAGCGTGGGGATTGCTGCTCGCGTGCGTAAGCGCGCGAATGGCCGCACGAATAAGCAAAGGGATGGCGAAAGCAACACCATCCCGGCCTACCATACCCATTACGCCGAGGGCGAAGGAGCGCGGATGGACCTTGAGGTAATTCCAGACAAAGCCGATGCGGCGGTGGACAGGAACGCGGGCTTCGCTCTGCACAAAGTGGCTGGCGAGGGTAGGCGGCACGTCTCCATATTAGTACGTATACGAATTATTGTTTATGAAATTTATGTTGCATACCCAAGGCGCGGCCGCCCGGTTCGGTCACATCCGAGAACTCTGGCTTTTACATGCTTTTCACGCCGTCTTAAAACAATTTCTTCTGCGCCGTGACATGATCATCTCGTTCGTATACGTATCAGTTCAGATTCAAAGCGCCTTCGTCTTCTGATCTCTTGGCATTTTGGCGCAGCCGGGCCGATTCAAACCAACCGGAAATTGGAGCAACTTTCATTCAATGAGCAGCGAATCCATGAACGGAAGTTCTGGGAACGGGAGTTCCGCCGCCCACGCTATGAGCGCCGCTGGCCCCGATTACACCTTATGTGAGTGCGAGCTGCAGTCGTTGCAGCGGCTGGTCTCCAGGCTCGAGCAATCGCACACCGTAACCGTGCGCAAGAGTCCTTCCATCTGCCTCACTATGATTCCCGCCGAAGACTCGCTCGAGGGGCAGAAGTTCTATTTGGGCGAAGCGCTCACCACCGAGTGTGAAGTGACGGTGGACGGTCTCGATGGATTCGGACTTTGCCTCGGCGATGAGCCGGTGCGGGCATATTCGCTCGCGGTAGTTGATGCGCTGCTGCACGGAGGCCGTGCCGTCCCGCAGGAAATCGAATCCTTTCTGCGCGAGCACGGCGAGAGAGTTGCGCGTCGCGATCGGGATGAGTTCGATCTGATCCTCCAGACGCAGGTCGACTTCAAGCTGATGGAGGAAGCATGAGCGCACCCGCTGCTGTGGCGCCTTACGATCCGGTATTTGACGCGCAGAAACACTACCGCATTTTGCTCGATTGTACCGCGCGTCCCGGCACCATCGGCCAGCTTGACGATGTCGGCCTCGTAATCCCACGGCAGCTCAACCGCGCATCGGCATTTCTGGCCCTCACGCTGCTCAGCGCCGATTCCATGTTTTGTCTTGTTGATGGCGAGCAAGACGCGGTGGAGTTCTTCCGCCGCGAAACACTCGCCGCGCCGGCAACAGTCGAGAAAGCCGATTTTGTATTTCTCGCCGATCCCTACCGCATTGAGGCGATTGATTGCGCCCGCACAGGTGCACTCGCCTTTCCGGAGCAGGGCGCGACGGTGATTATGCAAGTGGCGGGACTTTCTCCCGCGCCCATGCCCAACGCGATTCGACTTACCCTCACGGGGCCGGGAATCGAGACGCAGACTGCAGTATTCGTCTCCGGCGCGACCGAATCTCTCTTTGAGGCGCTGGGCAAACACAATACCGAGTTTCCTCTGGGCATCGATTCTTACCTGACCTGCGACAGTCTTTCGGCGGGTCCATGCGTGCTGGCTCTGCCTCGCACAACGCGCATTCGCTGCGAGCGTGTTTAGCGGCAGCCGGAATAAGGCTGCGGAAATGAGTATGAGATGGGATACGTAGCGGTCAAGGGCGGACAAGACGCCATTGAAAATGCGAACAAGTTGGTCGATTACTTCCGCTGGAAGGGAAGGACCGAACCGATCGGGGTGGACCAGGCACGCACGCAGATGCGTCTCGCCGTGGATCGCGCCATGGGTGAGGGCTCGCTCTACGCTCCTGAGCATGCGGCCCTGGCACTGCTGCAGGTGGAAGGTGACTCATTCGAGGCGGCATTTCATCTCCGCGCCTATCGCGCCACGCTCGAGCGCCGGTATTTCTCTGAAACTCTCAACACGCGCGAAATGTTCGTGCATCGCCGCATCTCATCCACCTTCCGCGAGATTCCCGGAGGCCAGATTCTCGGACCCACCAGAGACTACTCCTTCCGGCTTCTGAATCCAGCACTGCTCAACGCCAGTCTCGGCTCCATCGAAACATTCATCGAGGGGCTGCGCGAGGAAGTTGATCCGGCCAAGCTGCACGGCATGACGACCTATAAGAAAGTCATCGACATCTTCCTCAACGAAGGCCTGATGAGCCGGCAGCCGCGCCCCGATGAAGACCGCCGCGTCTTCGACGTGACACGCGAGGCAATCAAATTCCCCGTACCACGCTCGGCGGTGCTGCAGATGCTTGCCCGCTCCGAGACCGGCGCGCTGATGTGCATGGCCTACAGCACCATGCGCGGCTTCGGCGACTCGCATGGCACTGTGGGCGAGCTGCGCGTGGGTGAAGTGCCGGTTCGCATTGTAGACAGGCGCGGCCGCAAGCGCTATGTGGGCAAGATCAAAGTGACAGAAACCGAGATGGTGGGCGGCGGAAGGCGCCGATCGGCACAGGCCGGCAACCGCAGCGGCGGTGAAGAGCCGGTACTTTCCATCGGCTACGGGTTGTGCTTCGGCCAGAACGAAACCAAGGGCATCTGCATGGGTATGGTCGAAAGCGCGCTACGCAGTCCCAACCCAGACAACCCCGCCAACAATCAGGAGTTCGTCCTCTATCACACGGAAGTGATCGAAGCCTACGGCTTCACCAATCACCTCAAATTACCCCACTATGTCACGTTCCAGGCCGGCCTTGAAAGCGCGCGCCGTGTTGCACGGTTGAAAGAGGCGTCGCGAGAGAGCGTTGCTGTGGGCACTGGCGCCGCGGAGGAAGACAATGA
>JASIJW010000528.1:0-3073 GCA_030050035.1 Acidobacteriaceae bacterium
ATTGTAGGGGTGCCAAGAATCCAAGTCATAAATAGATCTCCAAATCAATTGTATGTAGACTTCCGGGTCCCGCGAAGCGTGCTCAACCACCAAACGATGGGTGCCCCAGGTCCCTCGCATTTGGGGACCTGGGAAAGCATGAACCTTAACTTACCAAACTTCCAGCCTGAAATTCCGAAGCTCCTGGATCAATTCAAAGTCGGCACGATTCGACGTAATCAGCCGCGCATCATGCGAACCCGCCGTCAACGCAATCAGCACGTCGAAGTGCAGATCGCGCATCTTGCTTGGCTCAAAGCCGCGGCGCGTGCGGATTGCGGCCAGGATTTGTCCTGACTCGATCCAGTCTTCTCCCGTGGGCGTCAACACAGGGCCGCGCTGCGCGAAGGATTCCAGCACCGCTTTCTCTTCGGCACTCCGTGCTCCCCGCCAGAGCTCACTCAATACTACGACCGAATAGCCCACACTCCCGGCGAGCGAGTCGATCCGCTCCCTATGGCAGTTCGTTCGAAATTGATCAATGAGGACCGAAGTGTCTAAAACGACAAGGTCACTCGGCGAGGTCATTCGTCAAAGCCTTCGAACTTCAACTTGCCTCCATACTTCTTCATCGTGTCCTTGAATTCCTTCAGCTTGACGACCTCTTCGAGAGCACGGTGCACGGCTTCTGTGCGAGTTTTCACACCCAGCGCACGGACGGCCTTATCGGCTAGCTTCTTGTCCAACCGAATGGATGTTAATGTTCCGGCCATCGCGCCCTCCCGTATATACATATTTGATAACAGATATATACGTTCGTCAATTCCCCATGTGTAATGTGTCAATCCCTCCAACACGCGAAAAATCCCCAATCCATTGATCCCCGAAAACTTATAAATCGGTCCAACCTTGCCGATAATTTCCCTCCATCGGGCTATCCTGCCCTGTAGACGAAGCTGCGCAAAAATCGATCGGCACAACTCCGAATCCTCGGCACCTTGCTTTCGCTGCAAATCGCTGAATTCAAGACCACGAATTCGGGGCCTGTTGATCTTAAGCATCTGAAAAATAAGAACTAAGCCTGGCAGTCCACCATCTATCCTGCTGAAAACAATAGACCTCGGGACTTTTGGCAGGGGGTGGGGGATTGAGACGGGGAGAGGGGTATGCCTCGACGGGTGGCTCACCCTGGCTTTTTGACCACTGAATCAGCCACAAATCTGAGGGCGGGAGAGCAGTCTATATAGTTCCAGCGATAGTGGTCTCCCATCCTTCGCACGATGAAACTGTGCGAAAGGCCGCCCGCGTAGCGGACGGCCTTTGGTGTCTCTCGCAAAGCAACGGCTACCTCAATTTTTCTCCGTCACTTGGTGGGCGGCGGATTGAAGACAATGGATGCAAAGGTACCGGCCAGTTGGGCTTGTGCTCCAAAGCCCGGGCCTGCGGTGACGAACATTTCGTTGGTTGCCCCATTGTTTGTGGCTCCTCCGCCGAAGGCGACTCCCCAGAGGTTAACGAGGATAATCGGGATTCCGAACCGGTCCCTTATCGTACCCACAAACTTACCGGATACAGGATTGAATCCGTTGATGGTGCCATTGTTGGAGTTGTTTGAGACCAGCAGCGTATTGCTCAGCGGTCCAAAGTTGCTGGGGGCGAGGGTAATGCCCCAGGGCTGATTGAGCGGCAGTCCCTGGATCAGGGTCTTCACGAAGGTGCCATTCTCCTGGAAGACGTCGACGTAACCGCCGGCGGACCCGTTCGTCATGGCATACGTGACGTAAACTATGCCATTGATGTCCTGGACGCCAAATACCGAGAAGGTCGATGGAATCGACGGATCTCCAAACGACTGCACGAGGGTGAAGCTGCTGTCGAACATATCCACGTGGTTGTTGGCGTTGTCTGCCGCGTAGAGGAAGTTGCCCGAGGGATTGCTGGTGATGGCCAAGCCTGTGTACGATGCTTTGCTCGCCGAGTTATCCACCACGAGCGTCGCCAGGTTCTTGTTCACTCCCGGCGCCCAGGCGCTGATCGTGCCATCCAGCGTCGCAAAGATGAAAGACGAGGACTTGCCCTCAACCTGGAAATCCGCGCTCGTTCCGTTGACGACGATTCCCGTCGGCATGCCAACGCCGTTATTGCCTGTCGGCGATACCGGCCCGTTTCCGGCCGTGGGAATCAATACATCGAGCGTTTCTTTTGTTCCGGTTGCGGTATAGAGCGTCGACCATCCGGAGAGGTTATCGCTAACCCACCAGGGCGAAGTGGCGCTTCGGGCTAATCCCCAGGCGTTGACCAGCAGTGGATCGGTGGTTGTGGCGTGTTCGTCGAATTGATTCGAAACAAGATTGGTAAGTTGATACTGTGCCTGAGCCACGGCCGAAATCATGAGAGCCAGGCCGAGGCAAACTGCGACTGCTATCCTGCGAGCCAGCATATTCATCTCTCCTTGGGGGAAATTCAGGAGCAGAGGGAGGTCGAAACTAGTGGTTGGACGCGGGTACGGAACCTTCTCTGGCCTGCTGGTTCGTAATCCTAGGGCGAGTCGCGACCCGGAGTTGTCAACCGTCTGTCACGAGTCTGCTAATTTCTTATCTTTGGAACAGTCCTTTCGCACCTTCGCTAACGAAGAAATGTCGCGGCATCTTCGGCGACCACATCTGCCTTGTCGTCGGGTGCAGCCGATCCGCCGCAATGTCAATCCCGTTCTCTCAATTCTTTTCTCGCCCTTGCCGGCAAATTCTCTCTCACCAGCCGCATGCAATCCCGCGCTCCCGTCGCCAACCTTGCAGGGTATTTCCCCTCTTCAGCGCACAATAATTGCAAGCGCTGAGACACCCCGAAAACGCTCCCATGGAAACGCGGACTGTCCCTATCGCCGCCAGCAACTCCGCTTACGAAGGCTGCTCACTAGCCGCACAAGGCCGTTTTTTTGAGAATTCCGCAAAAATCGAGCGTTTTTTCGCCGTAACCCACGCGCATTCAATCACTTGTCGAAAGCTAATTTCACAGTTTCACAGAAATAAGCACGCGCGAGACCCTGGCGGTCGACTCACGGCTCGCCAGCGATCTCCGGCTCTGGAATCTTTTC
>JASIJW010000529.1:0-3345 GCA_030050035.1 Acidobacteriaceae bacterium
GATGTACTCACTGCTCCTCGATTCCTATTTGGATTCGTATTTACGGCAAGCTGGCGTTGCCTGTGCTCATCCAGTAAAGCTGATCTTCCGGCGGCGCAATGTTCACGCCGATCGAGCTACGCCGATCGAGCTATCTGCTGCATAGAGGGAAGGAGAATCGCGGAGAAAAACACAATTGCTCACGCACAAACAGAGAGCTGCGCGAGCGGAAAGCCGTGCTTTTGTTGAGCCAGAGCGGCGCGGATCGCGATCTTGAGCCAGGCCGGTTTTGCTATTCTGAGCCTGCACCGACAAGGCCTGGATGCGTCCTCGTACTCTAGTGTTTATCACGCTGCTCACGCTCTGTCACCTGCAGGCTGGCGGGCAGACGTTGACGAATGTGGCACCTTCTCAGCCGGTTTCTTCGGGTGCATCCGGAGAGCAGATTGCGACAGGCCAGATCACTATGCAGCCCGGCGATTCTTCGCTACCCGATGATCTACCAGATGATCTACCTGATGATCCTGGGCAGGAGATTTTGCCTATTGCGCAGCCGGAGCCAGCACCGGCTACCGGCGTTCCCGTGGAGCTCGAGGCCGACCGGCAGGAGCTGGCCGGAGACATCGTCACGCTCACTGGCAATGTGGTGATTCATTACCGCGATTACGTTCTGCGCGCCGATAAGGTGACTTACAACCGCGCGACGACTGAGCTTGAGGCGGATGGCCATCTGCAGGTGGCCGGCGGGCCCAACGACGTGCTCATCAACGCCACGCACGGCGAGATGCGGCTGGACGCGCACACGGCGCGTTTCTACAACGTGACCGGATCGCAGGGCGTGCGCACGGCCGGCCACACGGTCGTCTATTCGACGACCAATCCGCTGCTCTTTACTGCGCGCGTGGTGATTGAGAACGGCGAGGGCAACTACAAGCTCGTTGACGGCTCGATGACCAACTGCCGGCTGCCGCATCCGGACTGGCGCATCATCGCCCGCACGATCGCGCTTGAGAACGGCCGCGCCTCGACGTCGAACTCCTTTTTTGAGTTCCTGAGCGTCCCCATTTTCTATTTTCCTTACCTGCGCCATGCCGTTGCCGAAGGCGATCGCGAAAGCGGGTTTCTGATTCCGGTGGTCAGCAACGGGTCGTCGATCCGCGGAGACACGCTGGGCGAACAGGTGTACTGGGCGATCAACCGCAGCATGGACATGGTGGCGGGGACGGAGTACTTCAGCAAGCGCGGCTGGGCGCCGAACGGAGATTTTCGCTATAAGGGCCCGGGGCTCGATCATCTGATCGCGCGCGGGAATGCGCTGCTTGACCGCGGCATTGAGGAAACCACGTCAACCGGCACGCAGCTCGTCAACCAGGGCGGCGTGGATATTCTCGCCGAGGGCCGCAAGAACTTTTCGCCTTACACGCGCGTTGGCGGCACGGCCGAATACCTTTCGAGCTATGTCTACCGGCTGGTCTTCAACGACAACTATTCGCAGGCCACAAGCTCGCAGGTCTCGAGCGATGTCGCGTTCAGCCGCGAGCACAACGGCTTCGTTCCTTCCATCGCGCTAGACCGTTTTGAGACTTTCGCCAGCACCACGAATGGCGACGAGGTGCGCATCCTGCACCTGCCCAACCTGCAGTTCGGCATTCTCGACCGGCCGCTGGGCGATACGCATACGTACTGGAGCTTTGGCTCGTCGCTTGCGTACCTGAGCCGCTCGGAGCCGGATTTCCACGCGCGCAACGTGGGCCGCGTCGATTTCTATCCGCACCTTGCGCTGCCCTTCGGCGCGGGCGGCTGGAGTTTCACGGCTGAGGGGGCCTTCCGCGACACCGGCTACTCGATCAGCCAGATTCCCGACCTGATACCGTTCACGGGCGATATTCCCACCATCAGCCACGATCCGCTGAACCGGGTGGCAGCCGAGGCCAGCTTCGACATGCGCCCGCCCGCGCTGGAGCGGGATTTCGAGCTGCCTGGGAACCACGAGTTGCGCCACGTGATCGAGCCCGAGGTCACTTACCACTACGTGGGCGGCATCGGCCCGCAGGCGCGCAACGTGCTGCTGTTCGACACGACGGACATTGTGACCAATACCAATGAGGTGGATTACTCACTGACGCAGCGCTTCTACATGCGACAGCGGGATGCCGCGCCGTGCGATGCGGGCGCGGACGGCGACGACGGCAGCGGGGACGAGAGCGATGGCGGCTGCCCCAACACGCCGCGCGAGTGGGCGAGCTGGCAGGTTGCCGAGCAGGCGTTTTTCGATCCGTACTTCGGCGGCGCGGTAATCAGAGGCCGGCGCAATGTCTTCGAGAGCACGCTCAGACAGGCTGCCATCACCTTTCTGACCGGGCCGCGCAATCTTTCGCCGGTCGTTTCTCGCGCGCGGTTTGAGGCCATCAACAACATGCGCATCGAGTGGGATTTTGAATACGATCCGAAGCGCAACCGGATGGACGCCGACAATCTGTTTGCCGGGTATGGGTTTGGACGAACGACCGTAGGCACGGGATATGCGCTCATCAACGCGCCCGACGAGATCTCAAACGCCGTCGACCGTACCCTTACCAGCCAGATCCTCACGCCGTTTATCGAATTCGGAAAGCCGAGCGGCGGCGGCTTTAACTTCGCGGCGAACGCCGGCTACGATTTTGCCGAGGATATCCTTCAGTACGCCGGCGTGCAGGCGGTTTATAACTGGGATTGCTGCGGCCTGACGCTCGGCTACCGGCGGTTCCAACTGGGTTCAGTGGGCACTACCAGCCGCAACGAAACGCAGTGGCTTTACAGCTTCACGCTGGCCAACTTTGGCAATGTTGGCGACATTCGCCGCGCCAATTCGGTCTTCCGCGACCCGACGCTGCCGCCGGTTTACTGACGATTTCTTTTCCCGATTTGGCGCGTCCATCTCTTGAGCCAGTCAGGCAAGCCGGGACCGTGGATATGACGGTAAGCTGCAGTGCGCAATGCCCCTGCTGGAGTATCCTTGCCTGAGAGGGAATTCATTTTGCCGCATTTTCGCCTGTTGGCAGCGCTTCTAATTATTGGAGTTCCGGTCGGCTGCAGGAGTCAGACGACGTCCGCGCCGAGCGCGAGCCCGGATCTAAACCGCCGCATCGAGGTGCAGGTTCGCTCAGAGTACGAGCTGCCGCCGGACGTGAGCGTAACCCTGGGAGCGCGGACGCCGAGCCAGTTCACGGGCTACCAAACGCTGCCCGTGACGCTTTCCAAGGGCGCCAAGACGCAGACGCTCAATTTCCTCATCTCCGACGACAATAGCAAGCTGGTCCACCTGGATACGATGGATCTGACCAAAAGCCCGGCGGACGCAATCGACATTACGGGCCGGCCGATCCG
>JASIJW010000530.1:0-11808 GCA_030050035.1 Acidobacteriaceae bacterium
TGCCAAGGCCGACAAGCCGATTGCCGCAATTTGCCACGGGCCGCAGCTGCTGGCCGCGGCAGGCGTGCTGAAGGGGCGGCGTGTGAACGCTTATCCGGCGTGTGCTCCGGAGGTGGAACTGGCCGGCGGCGCGTTTGAAGTGGTGGATTTTTCCGATGCCGTGGTGGACGGCAAGCTGGTCACGGGCCCGGCGTGGACTGCGCACCCGGCATGGCTGGCGCGCTTTCTGGACGTGCTGGAAAAGCATCTGGCCGGCTGATTCAGCCTCTGAGCCGTGCAGAAGCTATCTTCGGATTTTGCGGACCCAATTTTCTTCAGATGCTTTGGCCTTTTGATGGTACGCTCTGGGGCATCGACCCGAGAGGTCTTCGATGCCAGGGTGTGCGTCAAAAGTTGGTGCGCTGGCGTACCGGTTTGCGTGGCTCGCGCTTGCGTGTTGCGGGGCGCAGTGCGTCTTTGCGGCGCAGTGCAATGTGGTCCGCCATCCGCCGCCGGGCGATGCGGAAAGGGCATTTCTGGCGGCCGATTACGCGCGCGCAGAGACGCTGTACCGGGCAGGGCTGGCAGCACACCCTGCCGATCCATCGCTTGCGGCAGGGCTGGTGCACGCGCTCCTTCATCAGGAAAAACTGCAGGAAGCGGCGGATACGATGCGTGCCCTGCTTGCGTCTGGATCTGATTCGGCAGCGGGCTCGGCGGCGCTGCTCACGCTGCGCGGCGAACTGGAAATGCGCGCCGGTGAGCCGTGGGCCGCGGCAGAATCGGCTGAAGAGGCTGCTCGGCTCGACCCCTGCAATCCGCGCACGGAACTCCTGGTTGCGCAGTTGCTCAAGCTGAACTCGTTTTATGCCACTGCGCAGCGGACGCTTGAGGAAGCACACGCGATCGACCCTGCGGACCCGGAGATTCGCGCGCAGTGGATGATGACGCTTCCGCTTTCGCGGCGCATCGCCGAGATCGAAGCGTACCTGGCGGCGCCCGAGGGCGACGATGCTGAGGAGACGCGGCGCCTGAGCCAGTATCTCGACCGGCTGAAGGCGACGGCGGGCGGATTGCCAACGGATTGCCGGCTGGTTTCGGACACGACTGCGACGGAGATTCCGTTCATCAACCTGATGCGCGACGCCACGCATATTGCGGCCTTTGGGCTGGACGTGCGGCTGAACGAACGCATAACGCGGCTCGAGATCGACACGGGAGCGGGCGGACTGTATGTGACAGCGGCGGTGGCGCGGCGCTCAGGGTTGAAGTTGCTGGCTGCGCAGCAGGTGGGCGGCGTGGGCGATTCCGGGTACCGGAGCGGGTACACGGCCCGGGCGGATTCGGTGCGGATTGGCAATCTTGAATTTCATAATTGTGCCGTGCACGTTGTGGATACGCGCGATATGCCCGGCGATGTGGAAGGGCTGATCGGGGCAGATGTTTTTGCGCCGTTCCTGGTGACGCTGGATTACCCGATGCGCAGGCTGGTGCTGCGGCAACTGCCGCAGCGGCCGGGCCACAAGGATGCGGCCGGGCTGAATACCGACGGGGCGGGCGATCTGTACGACCGTTACATTGCGCCGGAGATGAAGGAGTATACGCCCGTGTACCGCTCGGGACCTTACCTGATGCTTCCCACGCGGCTGAAAGCGGGCGAGGCGGGAACGGCAAAGATGGGACTATTCGTGATCGACACGGGATCCTGGGCGACGACGATCTCACCCGAGGCCGCGCGGCAGGTGACACGTGTGCGCGAAGAGTCATCAATGAGCGTGGAAGGGATGAACGGCAGCGTCGAGAAGGTTTACGCAGTAGACGATATCACCTTTGGTTTTGCGCAGCTCCGGCAGAAGATGCCGCAGGTGGCGGCGTTCGATACTTCGCGCGTTTCGAAGAGCGCGGGGATGGAGATTTCGGGATTTCTGGGCGCGAGCACGCTCGGCCAGCTGACCATTCATCTCGATTATCGCGACGGGTTGGTGAAGTTCGACTTCGAGCGCGGACGCGGATATCACGACTGAAGCGGCGCGCGAGATGGTCCAGCGTCCGCGATGCATCTTCCGCTGTGCCATACTTATGCTGTCTCACGACTTCCGCAATATGAGAGACCTGTTATGCCCGGCAAGCTGAATCCGGAGTTCTTGCGCCGCGCCATCGAACTGGCAACGGAAAATGTAGTGCAGGGCAGGGGCGGGCCGTTTGGCGCGGTGGTGGTGCGTGAGGGGAAGATTGTAGGCGAGGGCGCAAACTCGGTTACGGCGACGAACGATCCGACGGCGCACGCTGAAGTGAATGCGATTCGGGCGGCGGCACGTGCGCTTGGCGTATTCACGCTGGCGGGTTGCGAGCTGTACACAAGCTGCGAGCCCTGCCCGATGTGCCTTGCCGCAGCCTACTGGGCGCGCGTGGAGGCGATCTACTTCGGCGCCTGCGCAGAGGATGCGGCGCGCGCAGGATTCGATGACGCGTTTCTCTACGGAGAGATGTGCAAGACGCACGAACTCAGGAAAATTCCTGCTATGCATCTGCTGGGGGACGAGGCGCAGGTCAGCTTCGACGCGTGGATGGCGGCGGCGAACAAGATCGAATACTGACGGATGTGGTTCGTGGTCACGGGACGGTTGGCTGTGAGCAGTCGCTGAGACCGTGCAGAGCATTCTCTGAGACAAGCAAACCATGAGGTGAATCATGCCGGGCTTTGGACTACATGGTACAGGGTTTCGATTTTATGGCCGACGCGCATTTCGCTCAGATCGTTCGTACCTCACGACAAAGTTTTTCTGCATCTTCTATTTCCCGCTCGTACCGATCACGACCTTACGAGTGATTCCCGGCGCAAGGAATTCTCGTGTGCCCTTCGGACGGGAACGATACACGCTAATTAGTAAGAGCTCTCCTGACGTCGGTCAGGTCCTGTCGGTTTATTCAGTTGCAGTCTTGATCGTGACTTATGGCGTCATGTTCTTCACGCTGGGGCTTCCGTGGATGCGCCATCGGTATGGAGGTGGGCTTGGCGATCTGACCGAGTTCAGTCTTTTCGCGATCTGGATGGCGGTCCCGTGGTTGTTGATTCAGTGGATGCGGAACAAGGAGGTGGAGCGCGCGATCGAGAACGCTCGCGACTTGAACCGGCCGGTTCCATTCTGCTGACAGGGACCCGAATTTTGTTTTTCGCCCCCAGAATTCCCTGCCGCTTCTGTGGCATTGCGCGGTTCCCGGATTCTGTCTTATAGAATCGGTATTTCCATGATGGAAACGAATGCAGCGGGCGCCGACGCAGCATCCCGCGACGAGCGGGCGCCGCAATTGCGCCCAAATTCGCCTACGCAGGACCGGACGACGCTGGGTTCGGTAAGCGACGGTTCGGTGATTCGGGTGGAAGGATTACGGAAGAGCTACCGTACGGCCCGCGGCACGCTGACGCTTTTTGATGGCCTGCATCTTACGGTCCAAGCAGGGGAAATGGTCGCCGTTGTCGGCCAGTCGGGTGCGGGAAAAAGCACACTTTTGCACATTCTGGGGGCGCTTGATAGTCCTTCTGCAGGAACGGTATACTGCGCCTCAACCAACGTAACCGAACTCAATGCCCGAGAGGCAGCGATTTTTCGTAACCGTGAAATCGGCTACGTTTGGCAGTTTCATTATCTGCTGCCGGAGTTTACGGCACAGGAGAATGTGGCCATGCCGCTGGTGGCAAGCGGCACACGCAAAGGTGAAGCGATGGCGATGGCGGCAAACTGGTTGAAGGAAGTGGGGTTAGAGGAACGCGGCAGCCACCGGCCGGGAGAGCTTTCCGGCGGGGAGCAGCAGCGGGTGGCTCTAGCTCGCGCACTGGTCAACAGTCCCAGAGTGCTGCTGGCCGACGAGCCGACAGGCGACCTGGATGAATCCACTGCCGGGCGGGTCTTCGAGTTGGTTGCCCGGCTACACCAAACTCACAGGCTCACATCGATCCTGGTAACGCACAACACGGAACTTGCGGGCCGATGCTCCAAAGTCCTGCACCTGGAAGGCGGCCGTCTGGCACCACTGGCGGCTGCGCCCCGCGCCAACCCAATTCCCGGAACCGTATGAAGAAAAGGCACCTTTCCGGGGCCATTTTGAGTCTTATAGGTAGTACGACAGCCTGGGCTGGCATGCAACCGGGCTGAAAAGCAGGATGGGTGTCTCCGGCGCCCAAAGCGGCGGATTCACAGGGCTTTCAGAGGCCCGGCCATCCCGAAAAGCTGTTCGAAGGCAGAGGTCGGTTTTGTGCTTTTGGCCTTCGGCGGCGGGTAAAAAGAAGGGCACGTGCAGATTGGGCCGAAGCCGGAAGCAAGTTCCTCGAGTGACAGGTCTTACGTGGCAGGATCTTGTTACTGGGGCGCTGGTGAACCGGACGGTTACTTTAGCCGATAGCCTGGATCAGGGAGAAGCATATGTTCGAACGCTATACGGAGAAGGCGCGACGCGTAATCTTCTTTGCGCGGTACGAGGCAAGCCAGTTCGGCTCCCCTTATATTGAGACCGAGCATTTGCTGTTGGGGCTCCTACGCGAAGACAAGGCATTGACGAACCGCTTTCTGCGCTCGCATGCCTCCGTTGAGTCGATTCGGAAGCAGATCGAGGCGCACACCACGATTCGCGAGAAGGTCTCGACCAGTGTTGATCTTCCGCTTTCGAATGAATGCAAGCGGGTATTGGCATATGCGGCCGAGGAAGCTGAGCGGCTGGGCCACAAGCACATCGGGACCGAGCACTTGTTGCTGGGCCTGCTGCGCGAGGAGAAATGCTTTGCATCTGAGATTCTGCAGGAACGCGGGTTGAAGCTGGCGCAGATTCGCGACGAGCTGGCGCGGGTGACGCAGGAGAAGGCTCCGGCGCCGCAACGGCAGCGCGAGTCGAGCCTGCTGGCTGAGTTCAGCCGCGATCTGACACAGGCCGCTATGGACGGGCAGCTCGATCCACTCGTGGGCCGCGATGGGGAGCTCGAGCGCGTGATCCAGATCCTGTGCCGGCGCACCAAGAACAATCCTGTGCTGATCGGTGAGCCTGGCGTGGGCAAGACGGCCATTGTGGAGGGCCTCGCGCAGCGCATCGCCGATGGCGAGGTGCCGAGCTTCCTGGCCGACAAGCGAGTCCTGGGCCTTGATTTGTCGCTTATCGTTGCTGGAACAAAGTATCGCGGCCAGTTCGAAGAGCGCCTCAAGACCATCATGAAAGAGTTGATGGAGAACCAGAACTCGATCGTTTTTATCGACGAGTTGCATACGCTGGTGGGCGCGGGCTCGGCCGAGGGGTCGCTGGACGCAGCTAATATCCTCAAGCCGGCGCTCTCGCGCGGCGAGATTCAGTGCATCGGCGCAACCACGCCGGCCGAGTACCGCAAGTCGATCGAGAAGGACCGGTCACTCGAGCGGCGCTTTCAGGCAGTGAAAGTTCCTCCGCCGACGGAATCGGATGCCATAAAGATCATCATGGGCATCAAGGATCGCTACGAGAAGTTCCATGCGGTCAGCTATACGGATGCGGCGGTGGAGTTTGCCGTCGCGCACTCGAATCGCTATATTCCCGACCGCTTCCTGCCGGACAAGGCGATCGACCTGATCGACGAGGCGGGCGCGCGTGTGAAGCTGCGCCAGACTTCGCTGCCGGACGAGATCACCGAGGTGCAGAAGCGAATCAAGTTCATCGTGCACCGCATGGACTCGGCGATTGCCAATCACGAGTTCGAGAAGGCGCGGTTCTACTCCGACGAGGAGCGGAAAGAGCGCGAAAACCTGCGCGCCCTGCGCGATAAGTATCATCTGGACGACTCGGCGGCCGGCATTGTAGGCCGCGAAGACATCGAAGATGTGGTCAGCCGCTGGACGGGCGTGCCTGTGACCAGCATCAAGGAAGAAGAGACGCAGAAGCTGCTGCGGGTGGAAGAAGAGCTGCACAAGCGCGTTATTTCGCAGGACAAGGCGATTTCGGCGCTGGCGCGGGCAATCCGCCGGTCGCGCGCCGGTTTGAAATCTCCGGCACGACCGATCGGTTCTTTCCTTTTCCTTGGACCTACCGGCGTGGGCAAGACCGAAATGGCGCGCACGCTGGCGCAGTTCTTGTTCGGGTCTGACAAGGCGCTGATCCGCTTCGATATGTCGGAGTTCATGGAGAAGCACTCGGTGTCGAAGCTTATCGGCTCGCCTCCGGGATACGTGGGCTACGAGGAGGGCGGACAGTTGACCGAGCGCGTCAAGCGGTCGCCGTATTCAGTGGTTCTGCTCGATGAGATCGAAAAAGCGCATCCGGATGTCTTCAACATCCTGTTGCAGGTCTTTGAGGATGGGCAATTGACCGACGGGCTGGGCAATACCGTCGACTTCAAGAACACCATCGTCATCATGACCTCGAACATCGGCGCGCGGCACCTGCAGAAAAAGCAGGGACTCGGCTTTCAGAGCGACCGCGACGACCTGGTAAGCGAGAAGGTCGAGGAACTGGTGAAGAACGAAGTCAAGAAGACGTTCAATCCGGAGTTCCTCAACCGCCTCGACGAAGTGATTCTGTTCCAGTCGCTCTCCGATGCTGATCTCATTCAGATCGTGGAACTGCTGGTGCAGCAGTTGAACACCAACCTGGCGCAGAAGGCCATCACCATTTCGGTGACCGACGAAGCCAAGAAGTGGATTCTCGACAAGACCATGGTGGACCGCAGCTACGGAGCGCGCCCGTTGCGCCGCGCGCTGCAACGCTATGTCGAAGATCCGCTTTCGGAGGCGCTGATCGCCGGGCAGATTCCGAACCGGCCGGCGTTCCTCGAAGTCTATCTCGACGCCAACCAGCTCTTCTATCGCCCGGTAAGCTCGGACGAGAGCGGCAGCGAAGAGAAGATCGCGGGAGTGGCGCTGTCGAGCAACTGACGAATCAGACCGTAACCCTAAAGGCCCCGGCCTAAGCGCCGGGGCCTTTTTTCTACCGTCTCCTATGATTCGCCATTCCATTTACACTGATATACGGAGAATTTTGTGGATTTCGAGAAAGCACTGACTAAGGTTTTCGGGACTTCGAACGAACGCATCGTCAAGCGGCTGACGCCTATCGTCGCGCAGATCAATGCGTTGGAGCCGGAGATCGAGAAGCTCTCGGATGAGGAGCTGAAGGCCAAGACGGTGGAGTTCCGCGACCGCATCGCCAAGCGGATCGAGGGACTGACCGACAAGGAAGAGATCAAGAAGACCGAGCGAGCGGCGCTCGACGAGATCCTGCCCGAGGCCTTTGCGGTGGTGCGCGAGGCGGGCTGGCGCGCAGTACAGATGCGCCACTTCGACGTGCAGTTGATCGGCGGCATGGTGCTGCACCAGGGCAAAATCTCAGAGATGAAAACCGGCGAAGGCAAGACGCTGGTTGCCACGCTACCCTGCTACCTGAACGCGCTGGCTGGCCGCGGCGTGCACGTGGTCACGGTGAACGACTACCTGGCCAAGCGCGACGCCGAGTGGATGGGCAAGATCTACGAATTCCTCGGGCTTACGGTGGGCGTCATCGTTCATGATCTGGATGACAATCAGCGCCGACAGGCTTACGGAGCCGACATCACCTACGGGACGAATAACGAATTTGGATTCGACTACCTGCGCGACAACATGAAGTTCGAGATCAAGGACTGCGTGCAGCGAGGGCACTACTACTCCATTGTCGACGAGGTTGACTCGATTCTGATCGACGAGGCGCGGACGCCGCTCATCATTTCCGGCCCTACGGACCAGACCACCGACAAATATGCGCGCGTGCGCAAGATCATTCCTCAGCTCGAGCTGGGCGAAGAGGTGGAATGGAGTGACCCGAAGCGGCAGGCCGAACTGGGCATCCGGCTGAGCGAAGGCGAAAAGTACCTGAGCGGCGACTACGTGGTCGACGAGAAGCAGCGCAGCATCGGCGTGACCGATACGGGTTGGGAGACGATCGAAAAGCTGCTCGGCATTGGCAACATTGCCGACCCGGAAAACTGGGAGCTGAAGCACTACGTCGAGACGGGCATTAAAGCCCACGCGCTCTACAAGCGCGACGTGGACTACGTGGTGAAGGACGGCGAGGTGATCATCGTGGACACCTTTACCGGCCGCCTGATGCCTGGCCGGCGCTGGAGCGACGGGCTGCACCAGTCGATTGAAGCCAAGGAAGGCGTGAACATCCGCAAGGAAGACCAGACGCTGGCCACGATCACCTTCCAGAATTATTTCCGGCTGTATCAGAAGCTGAGCGGCATGACGGGCACTGCGGAAACGGAAGCGGCCGAGTTCGAGAAGATCTATAACCTCGAAATTGTCGTTATCCCCACAAACAAGCCTCTGCTGCGTATCGAAAATTCGGACGTGGTTTATCGGACAGAGAAGGAAAAATACAAGGCAGTCGCAGACAACATCGCTGAGCTGCACGAGAAGGGCCAGCCGGTGCTGGTGGGTACGACGTCCATTGAAAAATCGGAGCGGCTTTCGGGTATCCTGCAGCGCAAGGGCGTCCGGCACGTGGTGCTGAACGCAAAGTTCCATGAGCGCGAAGCGGAGATTGTCGCCCAAGCAGGGCGCCTGGGTATGGTGACAATCGCCACCAACATGGCCGGCCGCGGCACCGACATCCTGCTGGGCGGCAATGCCGAGTTCATGGCGCGGCAGGAGATGGTGAAAGGCGGGCGCGCGCGGGCCATCAGTGTGGCCGAGGGCGCGATCAACCCGATGGCGCCCGCTGGATTCTTGCGCTTCTATTACCAGGGCCAGGAGTTCGAGGTTTCGGAATCGGAGTGGGCCGAGGTTTACGGCCGTCATGCCGAGGCCGCGCAGAAAGAGCACGACGAGGTGATCAAGGCCGGCGGTCTGTTCATTCTGGGCACCGAGCGGCACGAGTCGCGGCGCATCGACAATCAGCTTCGCGGCCGCGCGGGCCGGCAGGGCGATCCCGGCGAGTCGCGTTTCTTCCTCTCGCTTGAAGACGACCTGATGCGCATCTTTGCCAAGCAGTGGGTGAGCACGCTGCTGGAGCGGCTGGGCATGGAAGAAGGCGTGCCGATCGAAAGCCGCATGATCTCCAAGCGCATTGAGGCTGCGCAGAAGGCCGTCGAGGCGCAGAACTTCGAAAGCCGCAAGCACCTGCTTGAGTACGACGACGTGATGAACAAGCAGCGCGAGGCGGTGTACGGCCTGCGCCACCAGCTACTCGAGGGCGTGGACCAGCGCGAGCTTATCCTCGACGATTACGTCGGCGGCATCCTGAGCAGTCTGCTGGATGAGTTTGCGCCTGAGGACCAGCGCAACGAAGATTGGAACCTGAAAGGATTGGAAGAACGGCTCGTCGATCATTTCGGATTCAACATGCAGACGGCGGGCTTCAAGCCGCTGGAGATGACGCGCCACGAGCTGGGCGACGAGATTTTTGCGAAGCTCACAGAGGCGTACGAAACCAAGGAAAAAATCCTCGGCGCGCCGACGATGCGCTACCACGAGCGCATGGTGATGCTGAGCGTGATCGACGGGCTATGGAAGGATCATCTGCTTTCAATGGACCACCTGAAGGAAGGGATCGGACTGCGCGGGTATGCGCAGCAGGATCCGCTGGTGGCCTACAAGAAGGAGTCGTTCGATCTGTTCGAGGCGATGATGAATCGCTTCCAGGAAGACACAGTGCGCTTCCTGTTCCGGATGCAGATCATCGGACCGGATGGGCGGCCGGTGGATGCAGCCCCGCGGCCGCAGCGCGAAGTGCCCAAGGCTCCGCCGGTGGCCAGCGCCGCGCAGCCTGTGGGAGCCATGGGCGACGGCGCCCCCCGCGAAATAGCGATTCCGACGCGCGCGCCGTCAACGACCATCGACATGCTCGAGAAGGAGTTCCATCGCAAGAAGGAGCGCGAGCTGGCGGTTGCGGCGCGGCAGGGCGGTGGTGAAGCCAGTCAGCCGACGCAGCGGCGCACCGGAGACAAGGTGGGACGCAACGATCCCTGCCCCTGCGGCAGCGGCAAGAAATATAAGAAGTGCCACGGGCAGGGGAGCTGAGCGGGCTCTCTCTCAGGCGTATCCTGCCCTGAGCCGCATTTCACATCCTGATTGTCTTACCGCAACCGGCGGAAGAATCCCTTCTTTTCGTCTTTGGCGGAAATGCCGGCAGCGCCACGGGCCATTTCACGGATTTGCTGCGCGATGGCCGACTCTTCCAGCACCAGGGGCGTGGCAATGTTTCGCGTGCGTCGCGCAGCGCCGTAGTCATCGGAAACCTTCCACTGCGCCGGGCGCGTCAGGGTTTTAGCGATCTGCTCGTCATCGAACAACAGCGAGCGCTGCGTGTAGCGGTTGAGCACGATCTGGAGGGTGTCGCTGCGCTTGGCGAAGAGCTGCGCGATCATGCGATTGGCATTGCGCAACTCGGAGATCCCCACCTGAGTGACCAGGTAGATGGCGGAGCACTGCTCGAAGAGCGCCGTGCCCACCAGGTCGACGCGCGAGCCGGCATCCACAACGACGAAGTCGTAAGCGCGGCGCGACACTGAAAGCAGCTTGTCGAGGGCGTCTGGACCGGGCGCACTCGCGGAGAAGTCGGGAGGCGCGCCCAGAACCGCGAGGCCGGAATCGTGATGTGCCACAATCGACTGCAGAAAGCTGGTATCCAGGCGATCGGAGTTCTTCAGGGCACTCACGACCGAGAATTGTGTCCGTATGCCTAGGTTGATGGCAACGTCGCCGAGGGGAAGCCCGAGATCGATTAGTAGTGTGCTTTGCTCGGACTCCTGCTGGAGCGCAAGCGCGAAGTTTGACGCGAGCGTGGTGACGCCGCAACCGCCCTTGGTGCCCAGAAAGACCAGCAGCTTGCCCGCGGCCGGTTGCAGGGCCTGCGTCACGCCCTGGCCACTTGCGGCGCGCGCCAGCGCCGCGGTGATTTCGCTCATGTCCAGGGGAAAGGTGAAGAACTCGCGCACACCCAGGCGCATCAGGCGAACCGCGGCCTTCATGTCCGCGCTCTCGGAGTAGGCCATCACATAGGTGCGGCCATGGCCCTGCAGGTCTTCCGCCAGCTTGATGGCGAAGTCCGGGTTGGCATCGACGTCGACGACGACGACATCGTACTGCTGCGCCAGGTTCCAGCTCAGATCCGATGAACTTGCCGGAAACGCCTCAAATTCGCGCAGCTTCACGCCTGGCCTGGCCGACAACGCGTCCGCGACAACTTTCCGCCGACCCGGGTGAGGGCCGAGAAGCGCTACGGACAGGGTTATCTTTTCCACGCCCGCTGGTTTTTTTTGAACGTCCGTCATGGCCCCACGAGGTAATTAATATTGTCCATTTTATCCTGAGGCAGCACTCGTTCTCTGCAGGATCAGGAGCGCGAGACGGCCCGGGCGATTGCGGCGAAGGTAAGGTTGTCAGCGCTGCAGGCGTGCTGCTGCCGCCACTCGTCAAACAGCCGCCCGTAACTGAGGGTGAGATACTCCGACTTCGCGACGCCCAGTCTAGCCGAGGCGGCGTCGATCCACGCGGGCGCCCCTTCGAGCTCTGCGAATTCGCCAATGGGCGTTTCATCCACTACGCAGTGTCCCTCGCCGTCAGTCCACTCTTCGCGCCATTTTTCGTACCGGAAGGCTGGCGTCAGACCGAGCGACTGGAAGACTTCGGCGAGCGCATTACCATCGGATATTTCAGTTTCTGTCTCAATGCGATGCTTGTGGACGTCTTCGCCGGGGCCATTTGCGGGCAACCGCTTATGGGTGAGAGTCCACCGGTCGCCGTACTGGCGGATTCGCAGGATTTCAGTGCGGGCGCGCATCTGCCGGTCGGGCGTATCGTAGAGCACGTTGCTCTCGAAGGTGCGCGGCGTTTCGAG
>JASIJW010000531.1:0-3210 GCA_030050035.1 Acidobacteriaceae bacterium
AGCGTGGCGATGCGCTTGTGGTCGCCCGTGAGCAGCCAACTGAGCAGACCGTTTTCCTTGGTCAGGAAGTTCATTTTCGGAATCCTGGCCGTGGACTGATCGGGAAGACTGACGATGGTGGCAGTGCTCATTGCTTCACCTCCCCTGGCGCGGCAGAGTTGCCAAGCGGCGCCGGTTTGCCCGCGTTCTCGGGGGGCAGTTGGGTCGTGTTCAGGGTCTGCTGGAGACGGTAATCCGAGTTCAGATTCTTAATGTATTCGACCAGGGCGATGACGCCATCTTCGCTGACCTGGCCCTGGTAGGTGGGTATGATGGGCGCATATCCCTGGGTGACGTTCTCGGAGGGATTCAGGATGGCCTGGCGCAGGAACGCCTCGTCCACCGTGACCGTTTGTCCGTTGGAGAGCGTCAGGTGCGAACCATAAACACTCGTGAGGTTCGGTCCGCGGGCTTCAGGCGTGGCGTTGTGGCAAGCGTTGCAGCTCAGGCTGGCGAAGAGGCGCTCGCCGTTCTGGGCCAGCGAGTTGCCGCTGGTGGACGCATCCAGCCACTTCTTGAAGTCGTCGGGCGTCATCACCACCACGTCGCCGATCATCTGCGAGTGGTTGGTGCCGCAGTATTGCGTACAGAACAGGTGATAGGTGCCCGGCTCGGTAGCTTCAAACCACACGGTGGTGTAGCGTCCGGGGATGGCTTCGCGCTTCACGCGGAAGGCGGGAATCGAGAAGCTGTGGAAGACATCCTGCGAAATGAGGGTGAGTTGCACGGCGCGGCCCGAGGGCACATGAAGCGCGTCGATCTCATGCTGGCCGCCGGGATGCTCGGCCTTCCACATCCACTGCTTGCCGACGACGTAGATGTTCATGGCGTTGGCCGGCGGCGTGTAGATGCGGAAGTAGAGCAGCGAGCCCCAGACGAACATGATCAGGAACAGGCCCAGCGGGATGATGGTCCACGTGGCTTCGAGCAGCGTGGAGCCCTCGATCTGGGTGGCTTGCGGATTGCGCTTCTTGTGGTAGAGCAGCGAGAAGCTGACGATCAGCAGGATGACAAGGGTCAGTCCCACCAGGCTCACCAGAACCATAAAGAAAAAGAGCGCGTCTGCCTCGGGCGCGATCTTCGACGCCTCAGGCGGAAAGAGCGGGAAGTGGGTCAACCACTTCTCGAAAAACTGCCACAGAACTGGACTGATGTAGTTCATTCCTTTATCCGTTCACCTTGTTTCCTGTCCCATGCGTGTTAGCCGCCACGCGAGCCTCGCGGTAATCCTTGCGCAGCATGATGAACATGAACCCGCCGAGGAGTACCAGCGTAAGCGCCCCGCCCAGTTGCACCACGCGCGCGACGATCAGCGAGTGGGTGTTGGTGGTGGGGTCGTAGTGGTAGCAATAGGTGAGTATATTGTCCACCGGAGAGCCGATGCGGTTCGACGACGCTTCGTCGAGGCCGAGCAGCAGATCTTTGGGCGAGTATTCGACGCCCATGTAGTACTGGGCCAGCTTGCCGTCGGGCGTGACGATCTGGATAGAGCTGGCGTGAGCGAACTGCACCAGATTCGTGCCCGGCACCTTGAGCTTGACGTAGCGGAAGCCGACCGCCTGCGTGAGCGCGTCGATGTTGGGCTGCGTTCCGGTGAGGAAGTGCCAGCCGTTGGCCGTTTCCGGCTTGCCGTAGCGCTTGAGATAGGTGCGCTTTTTGGCGGCAGCGAGATCCGTACCTTCAGAGGGATCGATGCTGACGACGATGATGCTGAAGTCCTTGCCCGGGGTGAAGTTCACCATCTCGAGAGCGCTGGTGAGGCCGTCGAGCTCCTCGGAGCAGAGCATGGGGCAGCGGTAGTAAACCAGCGCAAGGATGGCCGGCTTTTTGCCGAAGTAGTTCGCCAGGGCTACCTGATGGCCAGCATCGTCGGTAAAGGTGAGGTTGAGCGGCAGCTGCGTATTGAGGCGCTGCTCGATGCCTACGCCGTTCAGCAGCGAGGGCGCCTGGTCGGACGTGCCTTCGCTTTTATCGCCGTAGCTCGAAACCTGCGCAGAGAGCGAAGCGGAGAGGCAGAGAATGCCGAGCGCGACAGCGATGCCGCGCCACGGTTTGCGAATTTTGTCGGTGCAGCTCATCTGTCTCTCTGCTCCCTTCCGCGCCGGTTCGGGCGCTAGTCTTGCTGCCGGGCCGGGGCTAAAACCCCGAACAATTTAAGGTCAACCTTGCGGCACGGCTGAAGCCGTGCCTTTTCAAAACTTCCACTTCTTTACTTCCACTTCTTTTTGGCACGGGTAAAATTGTGCCCTTTCAAAGCCGTTCTTTTGTTACTCCACGCCTGCCTTGCCTGAGCCCGGTTGGTCGCCGACCTGGTTGCCCTCGACCGCGGGCAACTCCTGCTCGTACGCGGTGCGAGCAAATCCATCGGTCAACGGCGCCGTGACCACCTGCGGCGTGTCGCCGGTCATCAGCGGCTCAGTCTGCGATGGCGGAGCCACGGGCAGGCCGCGCTGCGCGATCAGCTCCATGGCACGCTCGATCGGGATCCTCACCTTGCCCTGCTGCTGATTCACCCACGAGTAGTGGTCGAGCAGCAGGTCCTCGCGCTGATGCAGGTCGGCCAGATCTTGATTGCCGTCGTCCGTTTGCAGGCGCGGAGTGGGGAAGGTCTGCGTCAGCTCGGCCACCTTGTTCTGCATCTCCGGAGCCGAGGGCATATTGCCCAACTGGCGGATGTCGACGGTCTTGGTCCACTTGTTCGTGGGGCCGTCCTCGCGGTTGAGGCGCGCATTGATGACCTTGCCGATGCCGTAGCAGAGCACCGCCGTGACTACTACGAAGATGCCGAGCGAAACCATGAACACGATGATGCCCGTGATCTTGACGTCGCTGGTCTCGTAGCCGGCCGAGACATCGACGGCTTCCGGCTCGCGGCCGCCGGGAATGTGCCCGGGCAGCCGGCCGCCGTCGGGAAATTCGTCCTTACGCGATGGCATGTTCAGGCTCCAGAATCTCCGCCAGATGCGGATCGTTAACTTGCACCAGCGGCCGCTTCTTCAACTGCGTGCAGAAGTACGCCACCCAGAAGGCCGTCATGGCCACCGGCACGGCGATGTACTCGAGGATGCCCCAGCTGAAGTGCAGATTGCGCGCCGCGTCCTTGAAGTTCGGCTCGATGAGCCAGAACAGGTTGAAGGCCACGGCGAAGATCATGAACTGGCAGACGCGCGT
>JASIJW010000532.1:0-3337 GCA_030050035.1 Acidobacteriaceae bacterium
GGTTGTGACCGGGGTTCCCCCTGAATTGACGCATTCGCCGGAGCCGTTGAAGGTGTTGCCGGAGGCCGAATTGCAAAGGTTGCTGAAGTCGGCGTAGGCGCCGCCAGTGGAACTGCTGGCAAGGCCTTCTTCGGCGGCCGTGGGAGCCGTAAAGCTGGTTGCCGAACTGCCCAGGTGGATGAGGGTGTACTGATAGCCGTAGAAGAACTGCGTGGTCTTGCCGCTGGAGATGTGCGGGATCTTCACCGGTCCGCCAATGGTGCCGCCGAACTGATGGCGGTGATAGGTGTCCTGGGCGCCGGGGAGATTGAAGTGGTTTTCGGCGTTGAAGAAGCCGTTGCGAAGATACTCGAAGAGATCGCCGTGGAACTGATCGCCGCCGGACTTGGTGACGATGTTGACTACGGCGCCGGCGCTCTGGCCGAATTCGGCGTTGTAGTTGCTGGTCTGTACGCTGAACTCCTGCACGGAGTCCGGCATCGGATACGGATCGTTGACGTTGGTCATTTCGTCCAGGTTGTTGCCGCCGTCGAGCAGGAAGTTGTCCTGGTTGGGCAGAGTACCGTTGACGCTGGCGACTTCGACCGGGCTGAGCGACGTGCTCGAAAACGTCTTTCCGCTGCCCTGGTTCGCACCGTTGCCCTCGTTGGAGGCATCGACGACGCCGGCGACCATCGTAACGAGGGTGGCCGCGGCTCTGCCATTCAGAGGCAGATCCTGCACGCTGGCCGAGTTGATGACCTGCGAGAGTGTGCCGGTGGTGGTGTCGACCTGCGGCGCGTCAGCAGTGACAGTGACGGTTTGTGCCTGCGCACCAACCCTCAGCGTGATATTCACAGTAAGCGCCTGATCGGCATCGAGGACGATACCTGTCTGTTTGTACCTCTCGAAGCCGGCTGCGGAGACAGACAGCGAGTAGGGTGCGGGCAAAAGGGTAGGGAATACGTAGCGGCCGTCGCTGCCCGAGACCGCCTTCATGGTTGTACCACTCACGGTTTGAGTGGCGGTAACGGTTGCCGAAGGTATGACCGCGCCACTTGGATCAGTGACCAGTCCGCTGATGGTTCCATAGCCCTGGGCGTGCAGGCTGACTGCTGAAAAACCCAGACAGAACCAGGCAATCGCGACAACTGTCGCTAGTGCACTCAGCAATCGCCGCCCCAGTGCCAGCGGCTTTCCGGCTTGAACGAACCCAGAAGTTTGATCTTGAAGCAAAAAACTCATAGAGATGCGCCTCCTTGCAAAAATACGTGCAAAGCAATCCGAACAATTTCGTAATGATGAAGACGAATCTTTTTCAGAAGCCGGACGAGCGGAGGTCCGACCTCAGCCAAGCATTAAATCCGTGCCTGCGATATTTGTCAATAGATATATCGTTTTGATTAAGGAATAAGGACTTCGTCTGGAAATCCCGGAGCAGCGGAGAAAAATGACAATTTCCTAGGATGGACAGAAGCTTCAACACCGGAACCAGGACATACCGGTAACGTCCGATAACGTATATTCTGTATAGTATAGCGATTAGGCTAGAATCGCCTTGATATTCTCGCCGTATATCATTGATTTTGCTATGATTGTCTGCTCGCCTTGGAGCGACCCTTCAGGCCTTCCCTGCGGGCCAACTGATCAGCGTCGCACTCGCCCTACATCTTGTACCGGCCCAGGTCCTCGTCGTTGAGTCCCTCGAGCCAGGTGCGCAATTGTTCAGCTGTAGGGCCCTCGGGTGGCCCCGAGGTGTTCAGCTTGGCGGTCTGAAGCACGTGCTCTGAAACATAAATCGGACAGTCGGCCCTGAGCGCCAGCGCGATCGCGTCCGACGGCCGGGCGTCGATGGTCAGTTGTTCCCCGTCCTGGCGCACCCACAGGACAGCATGGAAGGTGTCGTCCTTGATCTCGGTAATGACCACCTTTTCGAGCTCGGCGTTCAGGTAGCGGATGAGGTTGCGCAGCAGATCGTGCGTCATGGGGCGCGGCGCCGTTAGCTTCTCGATCTCGATGGCGATAGCGTTGGCCTCGAAGATCCCCACCCAGATGGGCATCACCGTCTCCGAGCCCACTTCCTTCAGCACCACAATCGGCATATTGGTGGAGGGGTCCATCATCAATCCCCGTATCCGAACCTCAATCTCCATAGTCCCTTCTTTCGCCGATTCCTTTTTCCCGAAGATTTAGACGGTAAAGCCGTTCGATCTGAAGCCTACGCCACCTCGCCAATCAGGCTATTCGGGTGAGACGCCGTAATCCGTACCTGCATATAGCTGCCCGGGGCTGGAGCAATGGGCTGGTTCCAGGCAAAATTTACCGGCTTGTTCTGCGTGCTGCGGCCGGCAACTTGGCCGCGCGCCGGGTTCTGCCCCTCAACCATCACTTCCATAACTTCCCCGATGTGCTTGGAATAATTAGACCTTTGAATTTCTCGTTGGCGATCAAGCAGCACTTGAAGCCGCTTGGACTTCTCGGCCTCGGGGATCGAATCGATCATCACCAGGGCTGGCGTGTTGGGCCGCGGAGAGTACTTGAAAGCGAAGACGCAGTCGTACTCGACCTTGGCCAGCAGGTTCATCGTATCGATGAAGTCGTCTTCGCTCTCGCCCGGAAAGCCGACAATGATATCCGTCGAAAGCGAGATCTTTCGTTTCGCGGCTTTCATCCACGAGATGCGCTCCAGGTACCAGTCCGGCGTGTACTCCCGCGCCATGGCCTTGAGCACCCGCGCCGAGCCCGACTGTACCGGCAGATGCACGTGATCGCAGAGCGTCGGAAATGCATCGATCGCCTCGACGATGTCTCGCGTAAAATCGCGCGGATGGCTGGTGGTGAACCGCACCCGGCGAATGCCCGCAACCTGCCCCACCGCGGCCAGCAGCTCGGCAAAGCTCATCTTTCCTTCCGGGTCGCGGTAGCTGTTCACGTTCTGGCCCAGTAGCTGGATCTCCGTATAGCCAAGGTCGGCAATGCGTCGCGCTTCGTTGAGAACCGAAGCCGAAGTCCGGCTGCGCTCCTTGCCTCTCGTGAACGGCACCACGCAATATGAGCAGAACTTGTCGCATCCCTCAATGATGGTGATGTAGCCGCGATAAGGATTCTGCCGCGAGGTGAACTCGGTCTCGAACGTCTCGTCGGTCTGGCGATCGTCAAGGCCGGTGATGCGGTTTTCGCCGGCTTCCAGGCGCGCAATCATCTCCGGCAGCTTGCGGTACGACGCCGAGCCTGAAACCAGCGAGACGAAAGGCGCGCGCTCGAAGATCTTCTCGCCTTCCTGCTGCGCTACGCAGCCCAGCACGCCAAAGCGCTTGCCTGCCTTGTAGAGCGCCTTGTAATCGTTTAGCCGGTGAAA
>JASIJW010000533.1:0-6702 GCA_030050035.1 Acidobacteriaceae bacterium
GGCGCGATGGTGAGTGAAGCGGCCATCCGCGAGGTGGAGATTGTTGCCGGCAACGCTGAAGCCGAGGGCGCGCACGCGGAGGGCGGGCGCACAGGCGTGGAAACGGAGAGCGGCGGCGACACGCTGCACGGGCAGGGATTCATCTTCGACCGGCAGAACACCTGGGGCGCGAAGAACCCATTTACGCAGTGGGTGCAGAACACGGGAACGGCTGCAGCGCCCACGTTCGCCGCCGTGCCCTTTACGCCGCCCGATCATGAGATGACGTGGGGCTTTGGCGCAGGCAGCCGCATCCGGCGCAACAAGCTGTTCTGGTTCGCCGCGCTCGACGGCAATCATCGCAACGACCCCGGCGTGGCTTCGGTAAGGGAGTTCGATGAGCTGTTTGCGCCTGTTGAGCCGACCAGCGCACAGGTGACGTTGCTGAGCGCGCAGCTCGGCGAGAGCCAAAACCAGGCTTACGACGATTACATGGGCATTCCCCGCGCGGGCGTGGCTTCGGCCGGATTGGAGCAGCTTGCGGGGTTGCTGGGGCCTGCGCCGCGCACGGCTGCGCAGTGGGTGGGCTTTGCACGGCTTGACTGGCAGGCCGCCGAGCGGCACCGCTTTACGCTCGAAGGCATTGGCGCGGACTGGAATTCGCCGGGCGGAGGGCTGACCCGGGTTTCAGAGAACTATGGCAACCACAGTTTCGGGTCCAGCGAGGCAAGCCAGCAATGGCTGCTCGCGCGCTGGGAGGCGTTTATTACTCCGAATCTGCTGGCGGTAACGCAGGGCTCCGGAGGGCGCGAAATTCTTTCCGCGCGGCCCGATGCGCCGTCCGGCTTCGAACAGACATTCCTCAACGGCAACAGCTACGGCCAGTTGCCGCAGATTGTAGTCGACTCGAGCTATGGGTTCACCATCGGCAACCCTGCGCGATTTGGCCAGGGCAGCTACCCTGACGAGCGCATGATGCATGGCCAGGAGATGCTCGACTGGGTGCACGGCGGGTTGATGCTGAAAACCGGCGTGGAGCTCGACCATAACACCGACGCGATCACGCTGTTGCGCAACCAGACGGGAACCTACTACTACTCCGAGCTGCAGAACTTCATCTCCGATGCTTCGGCATTCGAGCGCTTCGGCGCGGAGAACCTGCTGAACTTCCAGAACCCGCACAACTGCAACACAACTGGAAAGAGCTTTGGCGCGCTGCCGTGTTACTCGTACTACTCGCAGACCATCGGGCCGAACTTCTGGCAGTTGAGCACCAACGACTGGTCCGGCTATACGACGGCGCAATGGCAGCTCGGCAGGTTTGCAGTGGCTTCGGCCGCGCTGCGCTGGGATCGCGAGCAGTTGCCGCCGCCGATGAAACTGGTGGACAATCCCGAGCTGCCGTTGACCGAGCGGCTGCCGGATTTGGGCAACGAGTGGGGGCCGCGCGTGAGCCTTGCGCTTGGCAACCGCGGCCGTTGGCCGGTGCTGCGGCTGGGCTATGGCATGTACTACGGGCGCACGGAGAACGCGACGGTGCAGACGGCAATTTCACAGACCGGCTCGCTCAAGGGCGATCTTTCTTTCTTCATCCGTCCGACCGACGGCCTCAACCCCAGCACCGAAACCAGCGCAGCTCCGCCGTTTCCCACTGTGCTCACCGGGCAGCCGGGCAGCGTAGTCACGCCTGGCGCCGTGGAGTACGCGCCCAACTTCCGCAATCCTGAGGTTCACCAGGCCATTGCCTCCGTGGAGCAGGCGCTGCCCGGCCGCGTGGAGCTGACGGCCAGCGCCATGCTCAGCCTGGGCCGCCGGCTGCCGGTTTCGATCGACACCAACATTGATCCGGCGGTGAATCCCGGCACCATTACCTACGCAGTGAAAGATCCCACGGGACTGGGGCCGATCAAGTCACCGACGATCACAGTGCCGTTTTACGCGCTGTGGCCCTCGACAAGCTGCGCGGCCACTTCGCTGCTGACTGTTGCGGGACAGTGCGGCCGACTGAATCCGGACTACCAGCAGATCACGCAGATTATGAGCCGGGCGAATTCGACCTACCAGGCGGCGATGCTGCGCATCACGCACTATGGCCGCCGAGGGATGACGCTTTTCGCGCACTATACGTATGCGCACGCCATGGACTGGAATCCGAACGAGAGCACTACGGTGGCCGGCAGCGACGTGCTCGACCCCGCGCACTTCGACGAGGAGTATGGGACGAGCGATCTGGACGTTCGCCACTCGGCCGCGGCGATGCTTATGTACGAGCCGCGGTGGAGGGTCCGCAACTGGGCCGGCGGCATTGCCAATGGCTGGATGCTTTCCGGCGTGGGCCAGTTCCACAGCGGGCTGCCGTATACGATGCGCACTTCGGGGTCGATCCCCGAGGAGTTCGATGATTTCGGCAACCCCAGCATCATCGGCCTGGGGCCAGGCATGAACGGCTCTGGCGGCGACAACCGCGTGTACGGCGTGGGGCGTAATACTTTTCGTTATCCCGGCACATGGAAGGCCGACATCCGGCTGGGCAAGAGCTTTTCCGTGGGAGAAACGCACGAGCTTGAGTTGATGGCCGAAAGCTTCAATTTGTTCAATCACCAGAATGTGACGGAGATCGACACTACTGGCTACTCCATTGAGTCAGGAGGCTCGACCGGCACATTGCCAACGTTATGCTATCTGACGGTCAACGACACCACTGGCGGCGCGAGCTGCCAGTCAGGCACGACCATAGTGACAACTCCGCTGATCCCCGCCTTCGGCCAGGCTCTCAGCATCGATGGAACGAATTTTTACCGCGAGCGGCAGGTGCAATTGGGCGCGCGGTTCCGGTTTTGAATCGTTACGGCTCCGTGTACGTGGCAGAAATGTGGTAATAGCGGCCGCTCAGTGCGTAGTCAAGCGTGGCGTAAAGCGGCGCGCCGTTCGTGGGCACGGTGATGTTGTTGACACAGGTGGCGGGCGTGAGGGTAGTGGCGTTGTAGACGTCGGACCCGCCTTTTGTCGTTCCCAAATGCAGCTGGAAGAGCGCAGGGCCGTGGCCAGGGTTCCAGCAGAAATTGTTGATGGCGCTGGTGAGCGTGGAGCCCGGCGTCGGCGAGGTGAACGAAGGCGGCGTGGACGACCCCGATTCCATGTACGTATAGTTGAGCCCCGTCCATACGCCCAAATGCCGGTAGTAGAGGGTCGCGTATACGATCACGCCGTACGGCGGGATACTGGGCACCGTTACCTGCGTCGCCGTAGTCTCGCCGCTGGCATAGAGATCCGAAGCGCCCGGGCCCCAGGTCCCGAGGATCAACTGGTATGAGTCGTTGCCCAGGCCCGGGTTCCAGGTGAAGGCAATGTTCGTGGTTCCCAGCGTCGAATCCGGCGTGGGCGTGGTTAGAGATGGCGGTTCTGGCGTGCCCGGATCCACGTAGGTGGATCTGACTGAGTACCAGCGGCCGCTGAGCTCATAATTCAGCGATGCATAGAGAGTTTGCGCATTGGCTGGCACGGTAATATTGCCGACGCAGGTGGCGGCTGTGGCTGAAGGACTGGAGTAGACGTCTGATGCGCCCACGGTTGTTCCCAGATACAGCACGAACAGCGCCGGGCCGTCTCCCGGGTTCCAGCAGAAGGTGTTGCCGGTGGCGCTGGTGAGCGTGGAACCGGGCGCGGGTGAGATCAGGGAGGGCGGCGTCGGTGAACCGGATTCGGTGTAGGTATAGTCAATCGGCGTCCAAGTGCCGCCTGCGTAGTAATAGAGCCGCACGTAGACGGTTACGCCGTAGGCCGGGATATTCGGCGCTGTCACCTGCGTGCCGGTGACTGTGCCGCTGAAGTACAGATTGTCGGCGCCTACGCCTTCAGTGCCGATCCGAAGCTGGTAAGCGGTTGCTCCGACTGTTCCCGGCGTCCACTGAAAAGTTATGCTGCCGCTCGAGAGCGTGCTCCCCGGCGCGGGCGAAGTGAGCGCAGGTGCGATGGGCGCGAGCGAGAGCAACAGGCCATGCAGAACTCCACTGCTATCGGAATACTCGCCGGAGAGCATGCCAGAGGAGTTGACGCTGAAGCCACTGGTTCCCGAGAGAGGGGCCCCGGAGAGCAGCGCTGCGCCGGGGGCGTCGAAGGTAGTGAATGTGCCGGCGCCGGTAAGTGGCTGGGAGTAAACGAAGCCATGCCCAAGCCCGGTCGCGTCTGTATAAATCCCGGAGATGTAATTGCCGCCCGGATCGATGCTGAACGGGGCCGTTCCAGTAACGATGCCTGTGTTGGCTGCGGCGCCCGGAGCATCAAAACTGGTGATGACGCCGGCGGCAGTTCGCACAAACCCGTGGCGCACGAGGTTCGTGTCTGTGTAGAATCCCGTCACGTCTCCTGCCGCATCGATGCTTAACGGCGTGGTGCCGCTCACGACGTTGTTTTTGCCGGACGACGTCGAGCCGGGCGGATCAAACGAGGTATAGACTCCGCTGGCGGAGAGAACGAATCCATGCTGGTTGTTGCTTGAATCGATATAAAAGCCTGCGATTTCGCCCGAGGCGTTGATGGCCATCGCTGCGGTGCCCTGCTTGTTTCCGTTTGCGTTTTCGCTGGAGCCGGCATCGGGTTCAGTCAACGTTGTGAAGGCACCGTCGGCGGAGCGCACAAACCCGTAATAGGTCGAAGATGTATCGTAGCTGCCGGTCGTATAGAGGCCCACGACTTGACCGGCATCGTTGATTCCGGTCACCGTGGTGCCGCGATTCGCAACCGTCGTAGGCGCTCCTGTCGCGTCGAACTCCGTGATCGTGCCATCGCTAGCCAGGCGCACGAACCCGTGATAGGCATGGTTGGAATCGATATAGGTTCCGACAACGTCGCCAGCCGTGTCGATGGCGATGGGGATGGTTCCCTCAATTCCCGGCGGCGTCGAGCCGGCATCGGGGGCGTCGAAGGTTGTGAATGCGCCGTCAGCGGCGCGGATAAAGCCGTGCACAACCCCGATCGCGTTCGAGTAGACGCCTGTAATTTCGCCGGATGCGTTAATTTCCAAGGCGACGGTTCCCTCAAGCTCTCCCGTGCCCGCGCCCGGCGCGTCGAAGGCAGTCAGAGTATACGCAGAATTGCTATTGCCGCTTGTCTGGGTCCGGGCGGGCGTACTGAAATTGGTTCCCAGGCGAGGTGCCGTATGGCCAAACACCCGGGTCCAGTTCTTCCATAGACCGGAGTCCGCCAATGTGGTTGTGGCCAGATACACGGCGCCCAGACTTAGCATGGCAACGCAAAGCAGCACCACTGGAGTAGCGCGTCGAATGGTGTCGGCGGCTTTGATGGCTGCGCGAATCCCGTTTTCTAGCAGAAGACGGTGCAGTGAATGCCGGTTCTTCATACATTCCTCCTTGCCTCTACCGGCGCAACTCCGCAATTCGTCCTTGAGGGCGCGATGGAGTGATTGAAATGGGAGCCCGAAGTGTCCCGGTTAGAGATCTGCAAAATCCGGCGCGGGCTTAACTGCGGATACAGGCCGCAGAGGACAATACCGCTCGACGCACGTCGACCCCAGGCGGTTTCTGCAGTAGAGACACATGCCGCTGCTGGCTTCCGTCAGAACACGCCTGGAAGCTGCAGTGCTTGATTGTCTTCAGCAGGAAATCCCCCGAGGCCCGGAAATCTGCAGGTTATGAATGTAACCCGCAATGTAGCACACGTTTTTTGCTTGTCAAGGGGGAAGGGAGGCTTTTCCACAGGCGCGGCTGCAGCTTGCGGCCGCTTTACTCTGCGTTCATGACGGCGCAATCTTTGCAGGCAATTTACAGCGCAGCGCCGGCGGGGAGGATTTCGTCCACGTCGATCCATTGCGTGGGGTAGTTGCCCGTGTAACAGGCCACGCAAAAATGATTGCCTTCGCCGCCGTCGCAGGAGGCCAGCAATCCTTCGAGCGAGAGATAGGCCAGCGAATCGGCTTCAATGAACTGGCGAATCTCCTCGATCGAATGATTGGCGGCGATCAGGTCGCGCTTGGAGGGCGTATCGACGCCGTAAAAGCACGGCGAAACGGTGGGCGGACAACTGATGCGAAGGTGGACTTCCTTAGCTCCGGCGCCGCGCACCATGCGGACGATTTTTCTGCTTGTCGTCCCGCGGATGATCGAGTCGTCGATCAGCACCACGCGCTTGCCCTCGAGCAGATTGCGCACGGGGTTGAGCTTGAGGCGCACGCCGAAGTCGCGCACGCGCTGCTCGGGCTGGATGAAGGTGCGACCGACGTAGTGATTGCGGATGAGGCCAAGGCGGAAGGGAATGTGTGCTTCCTCGGCGTAGCCCAGCGCTGCGGTGACGCCGGAGTCGGGCACGGGGACCACAACATCGGCAGGAACGCCCGATTCGCGCGCAAGCTGGCGGCCCATGCGGTCACGCGACTCTTGCACCCAGCGGCCGAAGACGCGCGAATCCGGCCGCGAGAAATAAACGTGCTCGAAGATGCAGCTTGCTTGCGGAACGCCGCTTGCGTACTGGCGGCTGGTTACGCCGTCATCGGTGACCATTACCAGCTCGCCGGGCAGCACATCGCGAATGTACTCGGCGCGCAGCAGATCAAAGGCGCAGGTTTCACTGGCGAAGATGATGGTGTCGGGTGCGCCGGGATTTTTGATGCGGCCCATCGAGAGCGGGCGGAAACCGCGCGGATCGCGCGCCGCGAAGATGCGGTCGCGGGTCATCATGACGATCGAAAAGGCGCCTTCGACCTGCGCG
>JASIJW010000534.1:0-2951 GCA_030050035.1 Acidobacteriaceae bacterium
CGTCAACCGGCGCCGGATCCCTGAGGGGTTGGCCGTCAATGTAGAACGCGTGGCGATCGGCAGGGCGGCCGTCATGCACGAGCGCGTAGTAAGTTCCGTCGGCGGGTGCCGTGAACTGGCCGGTCCAGCGAATGGAGCCGGAGCGTGTGGTCACGATGCGATCTTCCGCCAGCGTGGAGCGCGTGCTTTGCTGCGAGTGCCCGGTGAAATTGCGTGACGTGAAGACCTGCTGTGTGAGTCCATGATCGAAATGCGTTGCGTTGAAGACCTCGTCGCGGTCGGGCAGGCCCGAGTCATAGAGGACCGTGTGGGCGCAGTTGGGCTCATCCTTTTCGGCATGAATAAAGTCGGCCACGCCTTCGAGGATGCTTACAGACTTATGCGTAGTGACGATAGCGCTACCGCCGCCGCCCATAACTGCGGGAGAAGCATTTGGACCGATGATTGCGAGGGTGCAGGTGCGTGCCGGATCGAGCGGGAGAATGTTACGGTCATTCTTGAGTAGAACAATGCTTTCGCGGGCCACCTCGAGGGCAACCTGGTCGTCGGCTTCGGAAAAGAGCGAGACCGAATCGTCAGGCGTACGGCCATTCATGTTAAAGCGGAGAATAAGGCGGAGAATGCGGCGGACATGGTCGTCAATGGTGGCCGTAGATACGCGCCCATCTGCGATTGCCGGCTGGAGCACTTGCGGAGAAAGATAGTGCAGAAATGGCATCTCGAGGTCGAGGCCATTGTTGACCGCCGCCACGCCGTCGTAGACCGAGACCCAGTCGGACATAATGACGCCGTTGAAGCCCCATTCCTGTTTGGCCACGGTGTTGTTGAGCCATCCGTTTTGCGTCGAGTGGGTCCCGTTCACAAGGTTGTACGAATCCATGATGGCGCCTACGTTGGCTTCCTTGACGGCGGCTTCAAACGCAGGCAAATCGATCTCGCGCATGGTGCGCTCGTCCGCATCGGACGACGAGTTATGGCGGTTGAATTCCTGGTCGTTGAGCGCGAAGTGCTTGGCCGTGGCGCTGACGCCCTGCGATTGCACGCCTTCGATGTAACCGACCGCGATGCGCGACGCCAACCACGGGTCTTCGCCCATGTACTCAAAGTTGCGCCCCGCCATGGGCGCGCGGGCAATGTCGACACCGGGACCGAGCAGGACGTCCACGCCACGGGCCCGTGCGTCACGGCCCAGCGCCGCGCCCATCTCCTGCGCCAATGCAGGATCCCATGATGCAGCCAGCGCAATAGGCGCGGGATAGGCGATGGCTGGAATCCCGGAGCGCAGGCCGGCTGGACCATCTGAGAGACGAATTGACTGCAAGCCAATAGACGGCTCAGGGTGCGTGTACCAGGTACTGACGCCACCCAGCAGGTCGATCTTCTGCTCGAGCGTCAGTTTCGACATCATGGCGTCGATGCGATGCTCGATGGCGGGGTCGAGCGGATGTTGCGCCTGGCAAACGCCGGCACCAACGAAAAAGGAGAGCACCGCGGCAACACTGCCGCGGGCGACAATCCTGGGAAGTGAGTGTGATATCAGGCGAACGCGCGTTCGCGTACATATCCGGGATCGAATACCCATCTTTTCTTTTCGAGGCCTCGGTCAGAAGTTGCTTTGAAAAGACTATATCGATTAAGGTAACGTAGAAAATCGATGACTGCAAACGAGTGTGGCTGTTACCGCGCGTTCGGTGATCTGACATTTTTTAAAGAGGTACCCCCATGAAGCCCCGCGGTGCAGATAAACCTGGAAGCGCTTTCTCTACACAGTCCTACTCCGGCTATGCCGGGCTTCCTCCTCTTGCAGGCCTGGAGACGATGCAGGAGGCCTGCACCAGGGGGTTGACCGTATCTGAATCCGTCAACAGGTTGAAGCGCGTGCATTGGGCGCTCAAACGCCTGCATCGTACCTTCGTTTCCCGCATCACCGGTATGCATGTTTATGAGCTGAAGATGGCATTCAGCCTGCACGCGCATTACTGCGTAGAGCACGTAGACGAGCTTGCAGAGCGCGTCAAGGAAATGCGGCAGCCTCCTCACGGGCTCGATGTTTCGCCGCACGCCTTGTCGACGTGTTCTTCGATGAAATCCTGTGCGCTCCCAGCACTGAAGCTCTCCTGCTTGGCCTCTATGAGCAAGCCGTGCCGGCGCTGGTTCGCGCGCTTGAGCGCATGATGGCAGACACCAACAGGCTCTTCGACCATCCAAGCTGGCGCATCTGTCGCCTGACTCTCGTCGAGGTCCGGGATATCGAGCAATACGGGACCGAAACCATAGGCTGCATGGTCAGCGCTGGAAAGCGGGCGGAGTTGCAGCCATGGCTCAACAATCTCGGCCGCATGTGGCCGCGGCAGGCGGCCTAGATGGCGCGCTCGAACCAAGCGGAGAAAACGTCAGCCGTCACTTTTCTTCCAATCCTTACGTCTACGAGCCTGTTCCGGCGAGCGATGAGCGCTTCCAAGATCCCTACAATATGGGTGTAAACGCCGAAGCCATGCTGTTTAACCCTGAAATTCCGCCGCTGCCAAAAACCATCATGCTGTACTTCAAGCGGATGCGCGAAATCGATGTGCCGGAGATGATGGCCAGCATCCTGGCGCAGAACGCCGATCGCCCATGGCAATACGAGCGCAACATAACGCGGCAGTTATGGGACGAGGCGCGCCACGCCATGATGGGAGAAATCGGCTTTGTCCATCTGGAAATCGATTGGACGACCATCCCCTTCAACTTCACCTGGTCGCTCGGGTTGAACACCAAGCTTTCCGCCCGGGAACGCCACGCGGTGCTCTACACCATCGAGCAAGGTCTAATGCCGGACAGGTGACTTCGACAAAATCGGAAATACGTCTAGCGAATATCGACCTCGGCGCCATAGCCGTCGTCAGGAATGTCAAAGCTGGCACGGTTTTCTTCTCGATTGACCCTAACTGAAGTTCGTTTCGAGTCGA
>JASIJW010000535.1:0-4409 GCA_030050035.1 Acidobacteriaceae bacterium
TGCGCGCAAGGCAGATGCGCGTCTTCTCGGCTGCTGTGGCCGTCCTCTTCTCGCTGATCATGATCTACGGCCTGCAGCACTTCTATGCCATCGAGAGCAGCTACCGGGTGGAGAGCGAGAAGGCCGTGCTGGAACAGTTGCGCGAGCAGAACCGCCAGTTGCGCCTCAGCCAGGCCGAGCTCACGGAACCGGCGCGCATTGATCAGATGGCGCGCCAGCTGGGCCTGAGCGCTCCGCAGCCTGGACAGGTGGTGCACCCCAGCGCGAGGCCCGACGCGAACGGCCCTGTGCTGGCGCAGATGGCGCCTCCGGCGATAAAAGCAGCTCCCAGCTTCTAGCTGCTAGCCTCTAGCTTTTGAAGTGGCGTCATGGAGCGAGCCAACGACTTAGTGGGCCAGGGGTTGATCCATCGACGATGAGCCTGGAAGCTAGAGGCTAGGAGCTAGAAGCTGCATGCAGGCCACCGCCCTTCGACCCGTTCCCCGCCGCACCTCCGCGCCGCGCGCCGTTCCCCTCAGGCGCGGCCGCTTCTGGATCATCTGCCTGCTCTTCGCGCTGTGGACCTGCGCCATTGCCTGCCGGCTCTTCTGGCTCCAGATCGTGCGCCACAAGGAATACGTAGAGCGAGCGGAAAAACAGCAGCAGCGCACCTTTGAGGTCGCGCCCCGGCGCGGCATTCTTTACGACCGCAATCTGCACGAGCTAGCCATGACGGTGCTGGCCGACTCGATCTACGCCGATCCCTCGGAGATCGACGACAAGCAGGCCGCCGCACAAGCTCTCGCCGTCATTGTCCACACCGATCCCGAGGATGCTCAAACCACAGAAGCCGCGATCGCCGACAGACTTGAGAATGGGCACAGCTTCGCCTGGATCGCGCGGCGCGTTGCGCCCGATGTGGCTGCGCGGGTGCGCGCCCTCAATATGAAGGGCATCTATTTCCAGAAGGAGTTCAAGCGCTTCTACCCTGACAACCAGATCGCCGCGCAGGTGCTCGGCTATGTGGGCATCGACGACAACGGCCTCGGCGGCCTCGAGCAAAAATTCGACGCCCAGTTACACGGCGTCCCGGGCCGCATGTATATGGCCATGGACGCGCGCCGCAAGGTGCTCGGTTCGACCGAGCGCGAACCCGAGCCCGGCCGCAGTCTCGAGCTCACCATCGACGAGAACATCCAGTTCATGGCCGAGCAGGCGCTCGATCACGCCATGGAGCGGACACACGCCGAGCACGGCACCGTGGTGATTCAGGACGTGCATACCGGCCAGATTCTCGCGCTCGCGATTCGCCCCACGTTTAATCCCAATGATTCCCGCCACACCTCGCCCGATCTGCTTATCGACCGCGCCGTGAGCGACGTATACGAGCCCGGTTCGACGTTCAAGCTGGTCACCTACGCAGCCGCGCTCGATGAGCATAAGGTCGCGCCGGACACGAGGATCAACTGCCAGGGCGGGCAGATCAATCTCTTCGGCCGAGTGATCCACGACGACCAGAGCGACCGCGGCATGGGCACTGTTTCGGTAGCCACGGCTTTGGCGCGGTCGAGCGACGTGGGCGTCGTCAAAGTGGCTCTCATGCTGGGGCCGGATCTTCTTTACAAATACATTCGCGCCTTCGGCTTCGGCCAGCGCACCGGCATCGAATTGCCAGGCGAAACGCGCGGGCTGCTGAGGCCCGTCAAGTACTGGCAACCGGCTTCTATCGGTTATGTCGCGATCGGCCAGGAAGAAGCGGTGACTCCAGTGCAACTCGTGACCATGGTTTCAACCATTGCTAACGGCGGCGTCTATCTGCCGCCGCACATTCTCATGCCGGGCTCCGACACGGGCACAAAATCCGACCAAGAGTCTGCCCCGCCGCAGGCGCCGCTGCAGGCAGCGCCGTTCCGGATCAATGAAGACGTTCCCGATCCGCTGCCGGGCGGAGCGCACCGTGTCATCTCCACTCTCGCCGCTGCCCAAATGCGCGCAATGATGGAGGGCATCGTTCTGGACGGCACGGGGAAGAACGCGCAATTGAACGGCTATTCGTCGGCGGGCAAAACGGGCACGGCGCAAAAAATCGATCCGGTGACCCACCTGTACAACAAGAGCCTGCATATCGGCTCGTTCGCCGGCTTCGCACCGGTAAATAATCCGGCGATTGCCGTGGCCGTCATCATTGATTCGCCCAAGGGGCAATACTACGGCGCCGAAGTTGCCGCACCGGTCTTCGCTGAAGTCGCGCAGCAGGTGCTCGAATATCTCGGCGTTCCGCACGACATCCCACTGCGCGCGGCGAACATGACAGCCAAAAAGCAAGCGCCCGTCACCGAGGACGATTCCGAGGAACAGCCGCAAGATCTTCAGGCGCTTTATGATGCAGCGAACGATCTGCCGCAGGATGACCCGCTGAGCAAGTCCGCAACAGAGCCCGCAGCGCGGGATGCGCAGCCAGTTTCAGCTCCGGCTGCGCCCGCGAGCCAGAGTACAAATGCAGGTGATCAGGGCCAAACCGCGCCTGCGCCGTTGCCAAACATTTCTCCTGCCTCTGCGGCTCCGTCAAAATCCGTCGTGGTGCAAGCCAAGCTTGTGCCCGTTCCCTCACTAACCGGGTTGCCGGTGCGCCAAGTCATTGAGCAAGCTGCAACGGCCGGCCTCAACGTGGAGATCAGCGGCAACGGCATTGCGCGCGAGCAGTTCCCTGCTGCGGGCGCAATGGTCCCGCCGGGAACGAAAATCGTAGTCCATTGCGCGAGGTAGCTCTCTAATTTGATGAGGAGCTTTCCTTGCAGCGCCTGTCCAATAATCGTTTACGAAGCTTGCGGGACTGCATTTTTGCGTTTGTTGAAAAGCTAAGTGTGGGAAACAGGGAACTTAGCGACAAACTTGCGTAAGTGTATGAAAACAAAGGGTCGCTCGAGTAATTGTTTGAAAACAAGTGGCTTACAGTCCTACACAGGCAATCCGGCCTGCACTTCCTGAATTCCTCAACTTAGCAAACTCGTGGGTAATTCCCGGCAATGTTTGGGAGATTTTCCTGTGCGAGTTCAGCGCAGTTGAAGCAAGCAAGCGAAGATCCCTCGACCCTTTCGAGCGGTGTCCAATCACCCGGAGCGAAATCGGCCTTCGTCGTCCGCGCCGCCATCGACTCCTGGAGGGGATCCTGGATCGGAATTTCATCCATTCTCGTGGATGGATGGTTGCAAGGGCGCGGAATCTACAATCGGACCAAGGCATGAAGACCAGGAGATGAAGACCAAGGGGATGAAGATCAGGGGATGAATTGGAACGAACTCATTGCCGAAGTGGAGCATGTGGGCGCTACCGGGGCGTCGGAAGCGCCGGTCGCCGGCATCGAGTACGATTCGCGGCGCATCGGGCCCGGCTCCGTCTTTGTCGCCATGAAAGGCGTCACCACTGACGGGAACCGCTTTGTGCAGAAGGCGATTGCGGCCGGCGCTCTAGGCATCGTCACCGACTCGCCGCAAACATTCGATCACTTCACCGTGTACGAGCCTGAACTGCCGGTCTTAGAAGTCGAGCACGGGCGCCGCGCTCTTGCGCAGGCCGCAGCCGCGTTCTATGGGCATCCGGAACGGCGCCTGAGCGCCATCGGCATCACCGGAACCAACGGCAAAACCACCACAGCGTTCCTCACCGAATCGCTGCTCCAGGCCGCTGCGCGAAGAACGGTGCTCATTGGAACAATCGAATACCACGTGAGCGGCGAAGTGCGGCCCTCGCTGCACACGACACCCGAGTCGCGCGACCTGTTCGAGCTGATGGCCGAAGGCGCCGGTCGCGGCGCGACGGAGCTGATTACCGAAGTCTCGAGCCACGCGCTCGACCAGGGCCGCATGGCAGAGATCACTTTTGACGTTGCCGTTTTCACCAATCTGACCCGCGACCACCTTGACTACCACCAGACCATGGAGCGGTACTTTGCCGCCAAGCGCCTGCTCTTCGACGGCTCGGTCTACCCTGCCCCACGCGTTGCCGTCGTTAATTCAGAAGACCCGCACGCCGAAGAGCTGGCCGCTGCCGCGCACGCTGCCGGCGCAGAAGTTCGCACCTATGGCATTGGCAAGGGCGACTGGCGCGCGGCTCGCTACCGGCTCACGCCGGGCGGCGCCGAAATCGAGCTCGAAACCCCGGTTGGATCGGCGCATCTCACTTCGCGCCTGGCGGGTGAGGTCAATATCCTCAACCTGCTCGCCGCATTTACTTCTGCGCATGCGCGCGGAGTTGCCTTCGACCTGCTGGCCGAGTCCGTAGCGAAGCTTGCTCCTGTGCCGGGCCGCTTTCAACCGGTGGATGCGGGACAGCCTTTCACCGTCATCGTGGATTACGCGCACACCGACGACGCATTGCGCAACCTGATCCGGCTGGCGCGTGAAATTACTAAAAATTCATCCGGCCGTGTC
>JASIJW010000536.1:0-5820 GCA_030050035.1 Acidobacteriaceae bacterium
CCCACGCCGAAGTACTACGCCTACCGCGAGGTCTTCGCTAAGTACGCGGGTCATGCACTGCCGCCAGTGCCTGAGGCGCCGCCAGTCATTAATGTCGTCCCGTTCACGCTTACTGAAAGTGCCTTGTTGTGGAAGAACCTACCAGAGCCTGTTGACTCCGAGACCGCAACAGCGATGGAAATGTACAGCCAGCCCTACGGATTCATCCTTTACCGCACAAGGTTGGCAGGGCCAGTACACGGCACACTCGCCATCCCGGAGATGAACGACTACGCCAAGGTTTATATCAACGGCAGACTTGCCGGCACGCTTGACCGCCGTCTCAAGCAGGACTCACTCACGATCGAGAGCACTAAAGCCGGGGCGACTCTCGATATTCTTGTCGAGAACGACGGCCGCATCAACTCCACGCGCATGATGCGCCACGAGCAAAAGGGCGCGCTGCAAGGCATTGCGCTAGACGGCAAGCAAGTGACGGGATGGCGGGTCTACACACTGCCCATGACCAGCTTCAGTAATGTTCACTTCCATCGCAGCGTGCCATCCAATGGACCTGCCTTCTATCGTGGCCGTTTCCGCGTTACCAGCATAGGCGATACATTCCTCGATGTGCGTGGCCTGCACAAAGGCGCCGTCTGGATCAACGGCCAGGCGATCGGCCGCTACTGGGATATTGGCCCGCAGGACACGCTCTATGTCCCGGGCCCGTGGCTGCACCTGGGCTGGAATCAGGTTATTGTCTTCGATATCGACGGGGTTCAGTTGCCTCGCCTCGCCGGATTGACCGCTCCAATTCTCAACGGTCCCGTGCGCGAAACAGACGAGCTGCAGCACTAAATTACCAGGAATTAGCGACGTAGAACTCGCGCGGAACTGGTTCGTGCATTCCGACTAACCGTAAATGCGAAAAGTGATTCGTCGCGAAGACCCGCGCGGCGACTCAGTATTCGGCGGGGCTGCTTTTGGCCGGCACGTTTACGGGGGTTGGATTCACGGGATTGAACTGCGCCGCCAGCGCTGGTGTGGAGTGAATGTCTGCAGCATTTGCATCGGTGGTTTTACTCACCTCCACGCCGAAGACGTAACTGGGGCCGAACATATTGCTGGTGAAGATCACCAGTTTTCGGTCCGGCGAAAAGCGCACGTTGGGCTCGAGCCGGTAATTATGGTGCGCCATGTTGACCAGGTGCTCAGCGTGGAAAATGCCGGGCTGCCAGAAATCGGGTGAGTCGAGCGCGCCCTTGAGCGGAATCATCTCCGGATGGAACAGTTCCAACCACTCGCCGTCGGGCGCGTGCGCCACCTGGCCTGGATCGCCGCCATCACCGGTGAAGAGCGATACATCCTGCGTCAGGTTGAAATGAATGGACCACTCGTTGCGTTCCATGTGATAGGCAATGCGCTTACCGGTTTCGAGATCGTATCCAGCGAGGAAGAAGACCTGCCCTTTGGGATATTGCCAGTCGTACCAGATGGTTTTGCCATCGAGGCCCCAGAACTCGTGGCCTGCGATTTCCATTGCCATGGTGCGCTTGTGGATAAGCATGTTGTGGGTGCCATCGGTGCGGATGGTCCAGATGCGATCGACCTTCTGCCACGGACCTTCATGGCAGTACATGAGCAGCGTGGGATCGGCGGGAGAGAAGAGAAGATGGTTGACCCAGTCCGTCGAATGGAGCAAGACTTTCTGCTCGCCCGTTTTTAAATTGATGGTAAAGAGAACAAGGGGTATTCGGGCCGCCAGTCGGCGCTCCATCATCTCACCTTTGTTCTCAGGCTGCACCAGATGGCCGGCCTGGGGCACCGTGGTGCGTGTACCGGGAGTGGTTGGCGCAGCTTGAGGGAGATTGTGCCCATACTCCTGCTCCACCCCAGCCTCGGTTTCATCGTAAACGCCGGCGCCGAGGGTCTCATCTGCATTGATTGTGGCTACGCTGGCGCGGGGAGGCAGCGTGATGAGCTTTGTCACTTCTCCGGAATACATGTCGGCTTTGTACAGCGTGCTCAGCTTTGTATCGGGATCGAATTTGGAGAAGAAGACGCTGTTGGTTTTTCTGCCGACGACGATCGCATGGACTCCGCCGCGGAACCAGGCCGGTGTTCCGCGAACTGCGCCTGCGGGCCTTGGCGGATTAGCAACGAGCAGGCGCGTTTTCATGGTAGTGAGGTCGAGAACGTGAATGCCGTCCGGCGCGTCGTAGGCCATCAAGCGGCCATCGGGCGAATACGCATTCACGTTGAAGTAGAAGCCGGAGGAGCCGGGCTCATCGGTGAGACGGATGACACGATGCCCGGTATCTTTATCGACCCACGACTTGGGCAGGGTTTGCGCGCTTGCCGAGGAGAGCAGGATGGCTGTGAGAGCGGTCATGCCGAGAAAGCGATATGCTATGCGAACCATGAACGTGTTCCTTGACGACGGTCTCCAGTGCTGTTTAGCTGCGGATTGCAACTGATGCGGAAAGCTGGCAGCACGATAGTAACAAAGATGTTCTTTCTTCCGGAGTACGCAAGTGAGTATTGCTGAGTTTGGATGGATGTCAATGGGAGAATTTGTGGCGTGGAAGTGGAAAATGATCGGGCGCATCCGCTGCCTTTTTAGAGGCAGCGGATGCGCCCTTGGACGGGTTAGAAGTTGATGCGACCGGAGAATTGGAAGTCGCGGCTGGCGGTATTGCCAGTTGCGCCGCTCACCGTTCCGAAGTTCGTGCTATCCGGGTTTACTGCGATGCCACTGAACGTTACCTTGTTGGGAATGTTCTGGCAATCGGCACGGAACACGAATTTCAATCTTTCGCTGATGTCGAAGGTGCGCATGAGGCTGCCATTGAGTGAGCGTAGAGATGGGACGGACAGAGTTGCGAATCGAAGTGTGCATGGGGGAGGGCCTCCGTTGAAAAGTTAAACTTGGTCACTCCTGCTTTGAGAAGCTTGGGGTGCGATTTATAGGCAAGCCGAAGAGTTCGCGCGGTCGGTTTGATGGTTGCGATCTCAGTTAAGAATTTAATGCGTTCTCTAGATCAATTGTCAATAGAAAAATCGTTTAACCTATGCAATTGGATCGGCGGCCTTCGGTTAAAGCTGCAGTGGCGCAGGCGGGCTTCCAGCAGAAATGCCGGCGGCAGAATTTGGGAGACAGGCTCAGCCAAGCGCGAAAAGCTGATCGATTGAAAAGCTGATCGATTATAGATACCTTGCTACGGATTGAGTGCAGAGCGGTTTGCTTGCCCGCTAGCCCGTCTGCTCAAGGCATTCGGCGCGTCACGAACGGCGCAGAGAGCCGTTCGGCGTGTCAGGCGGATAGCCTTTCAAGCCGTCGGTTGGTGGAACCTTCGGTAAGGGTTCTGCGCCTGCGGCAAGCGTTTCCTGCGTGATTGCCCGGTGCTGCACGTAGTTATAGGGAGGCACAGCAATGCCGCGCAGGAGAGTAATGGCAAGCTGAATCAGGCGCGGACCATAGGTTTCCGTCATGTGCCAGATGGACCCGATCAAGGCGCTCGACCCGGAGCGAATTTCCTCAACCGCTTCGGGAATGCAGTCCTGGCCGACAATGGCGAAGTTCTGCTCCTGACCACGCTTTCGAATAGCTTCTAGAACGCCCAATGCACTGGAGTCGGTTGCTGCGGCGATCAGAGTATGTTTGCCGCCACGGTGAGCATCGAGGAACTCCTGCATGGCCTTTCTACTGGCTTCGCGCATACCGCGGCCTTCGATTTGCATAAAGCGGTCTTGCGGAACGGCGGGCAAGCGTTCCCGTATCGCATCAAAGGCTCCGGCGATGCGGCTCTGCACAAAGCTGCCCGCCTCGCCGAATCCCACGCCCAATACCCTATCGATCTTTCCGTTCCATGAGCGCATGGCATGCTGTGCCAGTAACGCGCCGGCTTGGTAGCCGGCCTCGAAATTATCCACGCCGAAGTACGTGGCGTTGGGGTGCGGTACGTCGATGGCAATGAGGGGAATATCGGCCTTTTTTAAAATATGGGCAATGCGCGGCGCTACCGCCTCCTCGACCTGAAACTCTAGAACCAGATCCACGCGCTTGGCCACAAATTCCTCAGCATTTCGGATGGCAGTGTCCGGATCGAAGCGGTTGTCGAGGATCAGAAGTTCGACACCCGACGCGGCTGCAGCCGCGGAAACGGTTTGCGTGAGGGCAATGGAAAACGGCAGGTCTGCGCTCTGGACGGCGAATCCAAAATGCAGGCGGCGCGGGCGTGAGACTAGACGGTAAAGACCGTTCTGGTTCTGGGCCACATAGCCGCGGTGCACCAGCGTCTTGAGAATCCGGTAGATGCTGGTTTTGGAGATGCTTGTCTTCTGGTAAATATCTTCGAGAGACTGGGCCGTCCGGTCCTTCTCCAGCAGCTCGATCACATCGAGCGCCTTTGACAAAATGGGAATCAGATACAACCGCTTGATCTTGGCCTTAGGCACCCATTCATCTCCTTGCGAGGTGTTCGCTGGACAGAAACTCGATTCGTGGATCGATTCATGCCAATGATAGCTCCGAGACGAGGCACAGGTGCAAGTGCCGCAATCAGCTTCGGCAGGAGCATAGCCACGCCCTGCCAGGAAACGCATACTTCTATGGATCGCTAATCGAGATGGAAGATTCGATCCAGCGGAATCATGTTCTGGTCAGGGGCGCGATCACCGGCCCCTTCGAAGAACGGCGCCATCTCCGCCTGCCATCGCGCATTTACGGGGTGCTTTTGCATATTCTCGAAGCAGCGATGAAAATCGTCGGTTTCAAGATAGCCGACCAACAGACCATCGTGTCTCAGAAAGAGCGAGTAATTACGCCAGCCGGCTTGACGAAGCGCATCCAGCATCTCTGGCCAGACCGCAGCATGATGCGCTTTATATTCGTCGAGCTTTTCGGGCTTTACCTTTAATAGAAAGCAGATATGTTGTGTCATCGCCGTTACTTGGAGAATTTGATTACGCCGGCACCTGGACTTCAGCGGTCATACGCCGGCTAAGCACTTCATTTTCGTAGTGGCGAATCGCCTGAAGCCAATCGATACCACAAGGTTTGCCCTTACTGAGGCAGTAGTAGTCCCAAACAGCCGCCCAAGGCATTGATTTCTCTTCTTCAAGAAGGGCAAGCCGGGCGGTAAAGTCAAAACTGTTTTCCGCACTAATGAGCGCCTGCCGTGGCTCCAGCAGCGCGACAAGGAGCGCCTTTCGCATGTTGCGCGCGCCAATTACCCACGCTGCGATGCGGTTGATGCTGGCGTCGAAAAAGTCGAGTCCAATGTGCACCCTCTTGAGAGCGTCGCAGCGGACGATTTCCTGGGCTATAGCGATAGTCGCCTCGTCCAGCAGCACTACATGGTCGCTATCCCAACGCACCGGCCTCGATACATGGAGCAGCAACTCATCGAGATAACACAGGCCGGTTGAAATCTTGTCTGCCACATTCTCGGTGGGATGGAAGTGCCCAGCATCAAGGCACAGCAACGTTTTGCGAGTTCCAGCGTAGGCAAGATAGAACTCGTTGGTCCCAACCGTGTAGCTCTCCGCGCCGATTCCGAAAAGCTTGCCCTCCACTGCGACCTTGTGATGGCGGCCATCGAAGGCGCCGAGAATCTCATCGAGCGCCGCCGCCAGTCGCTGCCGCGGTGCGATCCGGCTAGCGGGAGTGTCTTTAAATCCATCGGGAACCCAGATGTTCATAATCACCGGGCTCTTCAGTTCGGCGCCCACGTATTCGCTGATTCTCCGACTAGCAATGCAGTGGTCGATCCAGAACTGGCGGATGGCGTTGTCTGGATGACTGAGCGTAAGGTTCTGTGCGCTCCAGGGATGAGAAAA
>JASIJW010000537.1:0-2609 GCA_030050035.1 Acidobacteriaceae bacterium
TGACCACGCCCACCGCGCCCAGGCCAACAACAGCGCCCGCGAAATCGTCGCCATGCTGCTCGCGCGAGAGATGCACGACCTCGCCGTCCGCTCTCATGATCTCGAGTGCCGCAACCGCGGTCGCCAGGTTGCCATTGTGCAGTCCCGAGCCGTGCGTGGCCGTAGCGCAGGCGCCAGCCACAGTGATTCCGGGCAGCGAGGCCAGATTGTGCAGCGCGTAGCCGCGCGCGTCGAGCCATGGGGCAAGCTGGCTGTACGTCACGCCGCCGCCCACTGTGACCGTGCGGCGGGTTTCATTGAGCGAGATCGAGTCGAACCGCTCGAGCGAAACCTGCTCGTAGTTGCTGTCGGCGATAGCGTTGAAGGAGTGCCGTGCACCCAGCACGCGCAGCCGCGCCGTAGACTTCACCGTTTGCCGCAACTCGTCAATGCTCGCCGGGGTAAGCAGCCGTGCAGTACTGTACGTGATATTTCCCGACCAGTTGGTGCGCGGCGACGCGGTCTCCTGCTCGCCGTGAGCTATACGCGACAAAACTCCTCCGACCACCAGCGCGCCGCTACCTTTCAAAAAATCCCGCTTGTCCATTTTTACAGACCTGGCATTCCAACGATTGCGCCGCGCGCAAGCTCCCGCAGCCGCCGCAACAGGATAGGCGCTCAAAAACCCGAGAGGCAAGAGGGATTCGCCCAGGTCCCGCGACCGCAGCAGCCGGACGCCTGCCCAGACGCATTTCCAGCCGCGTTCAGCTTCGGCAGCAAGAGGTCGGCGGCCTCACTAGAATGAAGAGAGCGACCATCTAGAACCCTGCCCATGCCCTCCGCCGATCTCTCAAGCCGCACGCTGCCCACCTTGCACGAGTTCTTCGCGCCCGGCGGCATGCTGGCCCGCTCGCCACTGCCGTACGAGTACCGGCCCGGCCAGCTCGAAATGGCCAAAGCCGTGGAACGTGCTCTGGCCGAGCGGCGTCATCTGGTCGTCGAAGCCGGCACCGGCACGGGCAAGACGCTGGCCTACCTGCTACCCGCCCTGCGCACCGGCCAGCGAGTGATCGTTTCCACCGGCACCAAAGCACTGCAAGACCAGCTCTTCTTCCGCGATATACCCTTCCTCGAATCGCTCCTCGGCGAGCTGCGCGTCTGCTATATGAAGGGCCGCGCCAATTACCTGTGCCGGCACAAGCTGGTCACGCTGCGCAATCAGCCGATTCTTTCCGGCCTCGAAGAGATCGACGAGTACCGGCGCATCGCCGAGTGGGAGCAGATCACCGAAACAGGCGACCGCGCCGAACTGGCTGATCTGCCCGAGACCAGCGCGCTCTGGCAGAAGCTCGACGCCCGCGCCGACGCCTGCATCGGAAGCGAATGCCCCGACTACCGCCGCTGCTTCATCACCGAGATGCGCCGCCGCGCGGCCGAGTCCGACATCGTAATCGTCAACCACCACCTGTTTTTCGCCGATGCAGCCGTAAAGGAGATGGCCGCCGCCGCGCCAGACGCAGGCGTGCTGCCCGAAGCTGCGGCCGTCATCTTCGACGAAGCGCACGAACTCGAGGAGGTGGCATCGAGCTACTTCGGCATTTCAGTGAGCAACGTGCGCTTTGAGGAGCTGGCCCGGGACGCCGAAACCATGCTGCGCGGCAAGGAGGGAGTAGCCGGCGCCACCGGCCTGATGCCGCAGTTGCGAGACCGTGCACGCATGCTGTTTGCGGCGCTGCCTGCCAGCGGCGAAGGACGCCAGCCGTTCTCCAACCGTGAAGAATTCCTCGAAACCTCCGGCGACCTTTACCTGGGCGTGCGCGCCACGCTCAGGCAGATGGAAGCGGAGCTCGACCGGCTGAGCGAAGTGGACGAAGCGCAGGGACTGAAAACTCGCGCCGCGCGGCTGCGCACCGAGCTCGAGTTCGTGCTCGAATCGAACGCCAGCAACATGGTCTACTGGCTCGAACAACGAGGAATCGCCCATCGTGGTGGCCGCGCCGGAACACCAGACCAAAGAGCTGGCTCACGCGGCGGCGCGAGAACGACCTTCCTTCAAGCCACGCCAATCGATGTTTCCGAGCTTCTCCGCGAGCACGTCTTCGAGCGCATTCCCACCGTGGTGCTTACCTCGGCCACTCTCACCGTGCAGGGCGGCTTCGAGCATATCCGCCGGCGGCTGGGTCTGGCAGAAGCCCGTGAGCTGGTCGTACCGTCGCACTTTAAATACGGCGAGCAGGCACTCCTCTACCTGCCACCGGAGATGCCCGACCCGCGCGACGCCATGTTCCCGGTAGCGGCAGCATCGTGTATCCGCCGCGTGCTCGAAATTTCCAAGGGCCGCGCCTTCTGTCTGTTCACCAGCTACAGCCAGATGCGCGACCTCTACGAACGCCTGCTGCCCGTGCTTGACTTTCCCTTGTTGCTACACGGCAACGCGCCGCGCAAGGCGCTGCTCGAAGAGTTCCGATCCACGCCCAACGCTGTTCTCTTCGGCACTGCAAGCTTCTGGCAGGGCGTGGACGTGCAAGGCGAAGCGTTGAGCTGCGTCATCATCGATCGCCTGCCCTTTGCCGTTCCCAGCGACCCGGTGGTACAGGCGCGCATGAAGGCCATTGAAGAAGCCGGCGGCC
>JASIJW010000538.1:0-6712 GCA_030050035.1 Acidobacteriaceae bacterium
GCCGCGCAATCGGTTCTGGCCGGCATTGAAGCGGCGCAGGCCGCCGAACCTCGCGCCTCCGCCTCCGCCATCAAGTCCCCCAGAGAGTTAATTGCCGCGCCGCTCGGCCCGGAACGCGGTCTCGAACTCGTCGAAACTCAAGTCGAGCTCGATCCCGAGCCTGACCTCGAATTCGACTCCGAACTGGCGCCGTGGGAATCTCCAGCGGACGAATGCATCGAAATGCTGGAGCCCGTGCTCACCGTCGAGCCGGTTGAGCCGGTTTCCATCCGTTGGGATCCCGATCTGCCCCTGCGTCCCATTGAACCCGCGCCAATGTACGCCAATCGCGGCAACGAGCTGTTTGAAACCGAATGGTGGAAGCTCGCGCCTGCCGATTCGCCGTACCGCCAGGCCTCGCGCGAGCCGGCAGAGATCGAAGTCGTCGAGCCGGCGCAACCCATCCCCGCCAACCTCATTGAATTTCCGCGCGAACTGGTAGCCACGCGCAAGGCGCGTCCTCGCCAGGGCGAAACCGCAAACGGCGAAGCGGACATGCAGTTGAGCATCTTCGAGGTTGATCCCCGGGAAATTTTGCCCGCAGAAACTTTGCCGGGCGAGATTGCAACCGGGCCGTCCACTGCGCCCGCGCTGGCAGCGCATGCCTCAACCGGCGCAGCCCGTACTGCGTCAACCTGGACTGCTCCAACCTGGACTGCTTCAGCCTGGACTGCGCCGGCATGGTCCGGCATAGAACTCGAAGAGCAGCCGCAGCAGCAAGCTTCTGAGTCGCCTGAGGAGCCAGCGCCCGGCGTCGCGGTTGAGCCGGCGCTCGCGCCCGCGCCGGCATCGCTGCGGCTCATGGCGATGGTCGTGGACGGCGCATTGATCGCCGGATCGTTTATCGGCGCGGCGCTCCTGGCCGTAACCCGCATGAGCGCGATGCCTGCCCTGCGCACGGCAGAGATTGGCGCAATCGCCGGGCTGCTGATCGCCGCGGCCGCCTATTACGTGCTGTTCTTCACGCTGGCGCGCACCACTCCCGGAATGCTGTACGCGCAACTGCGTCTGAGCACCTTCGAAGGCTGCATGCCGACGCGCGCACAGCGCTGGACGCGGCTGGCGGCGATGCTCGTTTCCGTGCTGCCCGTAGGCCTCGGCATCGCTTGGGCCATCTTCGACGACGACCAGCTCTGCTGGCACGACCGCCTATCGCGAACGTATGTATGCAGAAGGTAGAAAAGCAGGGAACAGGGAATAGGGTCAGGGATCAGGCACGACGCGAATCGCCAGCCGAAGGCGCCTCTTCCAGAGTAAAACATAACGCAATGGAGCAGAAGCGAAGCTTCTGCGGTTGTTCTTCCTGATTCCTGTTCCCTATTCCCTGTTTCCTAGTTGTTTAGTCCCTGCCTCTACCGCGCCAGCGCCCGAATCGCGCTCACGCCGGCGCCAATCAGCGCCGTTTCATCATCGGGCGGCAGAATTTCAAGCGAGAAGCTGACAAGCGGGCTCATTCGCACCATCGACTCCAGGTGCCGGCGCAGCAGCGGCAGATCGAGAAAGCCGATGTTCTGGCCGGTGAAGTAGAACCGCCCCGGACCGGCCAGATGAATGAACGAGGCTGTCGCCGCAGCCAGCGCGCGGTGCCACAGGTCCACAAACTCGCGGCAGCGCTGGTCACCTTTCTTCGCGTTCTCGAAGATCTCCTCGGGCTCCATGTCGAGAAAGCGCAGCCGCATGGCGCGATGGCCCATGATGCCTTCCAGATGTCCCAGCCCGCCGCAGCCGCAGTAGCGCTCTTTCGGGTCCAGGCTCACCGTGATGTGACCGCCCTCCCACACGCCGTCCACATAGGGCCAGCGCCCATAGCCGATGCCGTTGCCCAGCGTCCACACGCGCGTCAGCTTGTTCATCTGCCCGTGCGTCGCCGCCACGCCAGCCGCAATGGCGTCAGCGTCGTTGCCCACGTGCACCGGCGCAGTAATCTTGCGCGCTTCGAGCGCCCGCGTCAGTTCCTCAGCCAAATGCGTGCCCTTGATCTGCGGCAGATTCGGCGAGTCCTCCGCCACGCCCGCGCGGATAATGCCGGGTACAGCCACGCCGATGGCGTCCACCGCTCCGGCCTTCTCGTTCGCAAGCGCTGCGATGTGCTCGGCCAGGATCTTCACCAGCTCGCTTGCAGGAATAGCCGACAGTCCGTCGTGTACATCGGGATCGTTCGGATAGCGAAGGGGCTTGCCCGTAAGCCGCAGGTTCTCCAACCTCCCGGCCACAATATACGAGGTCATCACGACGCCGATCGCGGTAGCCATCCCGATCCTCCTCGAATCCCTGACCTCTAACCCCGAACCCCTAATCATCGCCCCTCACCGCCGACCCTGCTCCCTGATCCCTGACTCCCGACCACTACTCCGCCTGATACTTATGCAGCCGCCCAAGCCCGTTGAACGCCGCCACCTTGTAGCACTCGGCCAGCGTGGGGTAATTGAATACCGTGTCGATGAAATAGTCCACCGTGCCGTCCAGCGTCATCACCGCTTGTCCGATATGCACCAGCTCCGCCGCTCCCTCGCCGATAATGTGCACGCCCAGCACCTTGCGCGTTTCGCGATGAAAGATGAGCTTGAGCCGGCCTGTCGTGTCGCCGCGAATTTGCCCGCGCGCCACTTCGCGGTAGTACGCCATGCCCACCTCGTACGGCACGTCCTCATCGGTAAGCTGCTCTTCGGTCTTGCCGATAAAACTGATTTCAGGAATCGTGTAGATGCCGTAAGGATAAAAGCCGGGATTCGTCGTGGCCGCGTGGTCGTCGAAGGCGCGCGCAGCGGCAATGCGACCCTGCTCCATTGAAACCGAGGCCAGCGACGGAAACCCCACCACGTCGCCCACGGCAAAAATATGGTCCACCCTGGTGCAATAGTGCTCGTCCACGGCAATGCGTCCGCGCGAATCGGCTTCAATGCCCACGGCGGAAAGATTCAGATCGTCCACGGCGCCCTGCCGTCCTACTGCATACAGCAGCGCGTCGCCGGAGACGCGCTTTTTGCTCTCCAGATTGGCCACTACCGTGCCCGCGCTTAGTTCCTCCACGCTCTCCACCTCTTCGCCCATTCGCAGCGTCACGCGCATGTCGCGCAAGTGGTAGCTCAGGGTTTCAATAATCTCCTGGTCTGCGAAGTCGAGCAGCCGGTTGCGTTTTTCAATCATCGTCACGCGCACGCCCAGTACCGCGAACATGCACGTGTATTCCACGCCGATCACGCCGCCGCCCACCACAATGAGAGACTGCGGCAGCGATTCGAGTCCCAGTATCTGGTCGCTGTTGATAATGGTGCGTCCGTTGATCGGCACCTTCGGCGAAGACGCGGGCTTGGTGCCCACGGCAATGATCACGCGATCGGCCTCGAGCGTCATCTCCGTCTGCGGGCCCTCCACGCGGATGTGATGCGGATCGAGGAATCGGCCAATGCCGTGCACAACATCGACGTGGTTGCGCGAAAGCTGCGCCTCCGTCACGTCGATCTCGGTCTTGATCACCGCCTGCACGCGAAAGGCAAGATCGGCCATGGAGATCTTTTCCTTCACGCGGTAGTTCATGCCGTAAATCTGGCGGTAGTTGTACCCGGAGAGATGAAGCACGGCCTCGCGCATCGTCTTTGACGGGATGGTGCCGGTGTTGATGCACACCCCGCCCACCACCGAGCGGGCCTCGACCACCACCACGCGCTTGCCCATCTTCGCCGCAGCCACAGCGGCGCGCTGGCCGGCCGGTCCGGAGCCGAGGACGATCAGGTCATACTTGACGGCGCTCATGCGCGTCTGCTCTCCCTATTTCGCTTGGAATTCGGCCGCCGACAGGGCGGTTCTGCTCGGCGGCTCTGTCCTGAGGTTCCGTTGGATCATCGCCGCATGCCGATCGATTGAAAATGAAAAGCGCCTGCTCGCGAACCACACGCGCGAATGTCCGCTATCGATGCCCTATCGAGCGCATCCACGCAGGCCGTCTATCCGGAGGCTACCATAACGCCGTGCATATTAGACACTTGCGCAGGTCAGCGGGTTGCGGAAATCCCGTTTCGCAGTTCACTTCGAGCGGAAGTTTTTGAGCAGCCTGAACGGAATGCAGTTTTGAAAGGGCACAGCTTCAGTCGTGCCACAATCGCCGACTAAAATGACGCGGCTTTAGCCGCTGAGGGATGTTTTTTGCAGACTGTCACACCGCCCGGCAAACTGAGCGGAGCCTGCGGGTGCGACTGAAACATACGGGAAATTGACGCACCGCATCACACGTGCGCCGCCCTGAGCGCATGCGCATCGGCGGCCGGCCGCCCCGACGCAGCCGGCCGCCGGCCTTGGTGCCGCGGCCCCTCGCCGTTGCCGTCAAGCCCAAACTGGTGAATCATCGCATTCAGATCGCCGGCCAGTCGCGCCAGATTTCTGAGCGCTTCCACCGCTTCGTCTGCGCCATGCGCCGTCTCTGCAGCCAACTGCGAGATGTGTGCCGCCGATTCCGAGATCTCGCCCGCAGCCGCCGTCTGCTGGGTCGCGGCCGTGGCGATTAACTGAATTTCGCTCTCCACCCGCCGCGAGGAGCGAATGATCTCGTCCAAACTCTGGCGCGCTCGCTCTGTTTCTCCTATGCCGTTTTCCACGGCCGCGCGGCTGGCTTGCATCACCTCGAGCGTCTGCCGCGTCTCGTCCTGAATATTGCGCACCGTGCCGCCAATCTCTTCCGTGGCGCGCTTGGTGCGCTCGGCCAGCCGCCGCACTTCGCTGGCCACCACCGCAAACCCGCGCCCATGCTCGCCCGCGCGCGCCGCTTCAATGGCCGCATTCAGCGCCAGCAGGTTGGTCTGCTCGCTGATCTCCTGGATCACTGTGACGACCTTGCCGATCTCCTCCGAGCGCTCGGCGAGCGCCGTCATTTTTTCCGCCACCGAGTTGGTCACCGCCGCAATCTTGTCCATCATGATGGCCGCCGACTGCATCACTGCGCCGCCCTGCTCGGCCGTTGAGGCCGAAATGCGGCTGGCGTTGGTCGCGCTCTCGGCGTTGCGGCTGATCTCGCCGATCGTCGCCGTCATCTGCTCGGCTGCCGCGGCAATCTGGCTGGTCTTCGCAGACTGCGTGCGCGCGTTGTCGGCGCTCTCGACCGCGCGCGCACTGATCTCCGCTGTCGCCGACGAAAGCGTATCGGCCCCGTGCGAGACCGCCTCAATCACGCTGCGGATCGAGCCGACCGTGCGGTTCAGCGCCTGGCCCATGCGCCCGATCTCATCGCCTCCGGCCATATCCAGTTCCACCATCAGGTCTTTTGCGGCCAGCCGCTCGAGCGCCTTCGTGCACTGCTCAATGCGCGGCGCCACGGCCCGCGAGAGCAGAACTCCGATCGCCGCGCACAGCGCCGCAATCAGCAGCGTTACCGCGCACACCATCCACGCGGACCGCGTCTGGCCAATGCTAAGGAACGCCACGAAACTGCTGCTTCCCAAAACAAGGCAAAGCACGCATAGAATGCCAAACGCAAGATGAAACTTACGCGAGACAGGAAGATTGCGGAGCATGGACATGAGCAGGCCCTTCCGTCTGGTTCTGGCTATCCTATCGGCAGATTTTGTCCGGGCTTGAGGGCCGCCCAGCTTGCCTGCCCGCCTCCGGAAGGGTACAGTTTGTCCAGTTCTCCAACAGCGCCCCTTCGCGCCTGTAAAAGTTCTCCAATAGCGCCTCTAGGTTTCCTTACGTAGGAGGGAAGCGATGCAGATTCGAATCGCCTGCGCGGCCGCCATCGGGCTCGTCTTCACCCTTGCTGCCGCCCGCAATGCCGGCCAATCCCCGGCCGCCGGCTCGGCGACAACAACCAAAGCCGCCGCACCGGCTCCAGATCCCGCTGCCATCGCCCAGGCTTCCGAGCAGGACCGCCAGCGCATGATGACGCTTCTCGGCATCAAGGAGCTGCGCCCCGGCGTCGACGGCAACGGCCACGGGCCCCATCCTGTGAATTACGACGAAACTAAAGCCGACATGCGCCTGCAGTTGCCTAATCCGCTACGCCTCGAAGACGGCAAGCCCGTCACCTCGCCCGCTGCCTGGTGGACGAAGCGCCGCCCGCAAATCGTCGAGCTCTTCGATCGCGACATCTTCGGTCGCGTGCCTGCCCATGTGCCCAAAGTGAACTGGGAAGTGGCCAGCGTCACGCACGAGAAGAACGGCGACATCCCGGTCATCACCAAAACGCTCATCGGCCACGTCGACAACTCCGCCGATCCGGCCATCGCCGTCAACATCGATCTCGTGCTCACTACTCCTGCCAATGCGACCGGACCCGTGCCGGTCATCATGGAACTCACCTTCAGCCGCGAGTTCATGCGGGAGTTTGCCAAACGATTCCCGCAGTTCGTCGCGCAGGCCAGCTCCGGCCCCACCTGGCAGCAGCAGGCGCTGGCCCGCGGCTGGGGCTACGCCGAGTACGTCCCAACCAGCGTCCAGCCGGACAACGGCGCCGGTCTCGCGGAAGGCATCATCGGCCTCGCTAACCACGGCCAGCCGCGCAAGCCCGACGACTGGGGCGCGCTGCGTGCCTGGGCATGGGGCGCAAGCCGGGCTCTCGATTATTTTGAGACCGACCCCGCCGTCGACGCGCACCGCGTCGGTATCACCGGCCACTCGCGCTACGGCAAGGCCTCGCTCGTCGCCATGGCCTACGACCGCCGCTTCGCCATCGGCTACATCAGCT
>JASIJW010000539.1:0-2719 GCA_030050035.1 Acidobacteriaceae bacterium
CGGGATCGAACGGCGACCTGTTCACGATCAAGTCAGAAGGCGGCGATGTACGCGTTGTCTATTCTCCGATTGACTGCCTCAAGGTCGCGCGCGCCAATCCCGACAAACAGGTGGTTTTCTTCGCCATTGGATTCGAGACCACTGCGCCGGCCAATGCGATGCTTGCATGGCAAGCCCGGGAGCAAGGCCTGCGCAACGTATCGCTGCTGGTGTCGCACGTGCTGGTGCCGCCGGCTATCGAGGCCATTCTTTCCTCACCGCAGAATCGCGTGCAGGGATTTCTTGGGCCCGGGCACGTGTGCGCGGTTGTGGGCTACAACGAGTACGAGCCGCTGGCGGCGCGATTTCATGTGCCGATCGTCATCACCGGATTTGAGCCCCTGGATATCCTGGAGGGAATCCGGATGGTGGTCGAGCAACTGGAACTGGGTCGGGCGGAGGTCGAAAATCAGTACTCGCGCGTGCTCGGGCGGGAGGGAAACCTTGCCGCGCAGCAACTGGTTGCGAAGGTTTTTGAAATCGGTGACCGGAAATGGCGCGGGGTTGGCGAGATTCCCGAGAGCGGTTACCGTCTGCGTGACGAATTTGCGGCCTTCGACGGTGAGCGCATCTTCGATGTGGCGGCCATTGATACAAAGGAGCCGTCGATCTGCATCTCGGGGCAGATCCTGCAGGGCATAAAAAAGCCGCACGACTGCCCGGCATTCGGAACCTTGTGCACGCCGCAGCATCCGCTTGGGGCGACCATGGTTTCTGCCGAGGGCGCCTGCGCAGCGTATTACGCATACGGGCGCCATCTCGACGATTCGGCACTGGTCACATTGGGAGGGCCCGCATGACGCCCAGCCAAATGGCGGAGAAGGAGGATCGGCAAAAGAATGCCAGCTTCGGCGAATGTCCGCTGCCCATCTTCGAACACAAAAATATAGTGCTGGGCCATGGGAGCGGGGGGAAACTGACGGCCGAGCTGATCGATAAAGTGTTTTTGAGCCGCTTTCGCAATCCGGCGCTCGAGCGCATGGACGACCAGGCGCAACTAGAGATCGGCGGCGCGCGTCTGGCCTTTACCACGGATTCCTTCGTGGTTACGCCGATCTTCTTTCCCGGCGGCGACATCGGCGCGCTGGCGGTGAACGGAACGGTGAACGACCTTGCCATGGGCGGAGCGAAGCCGTTGTATCTTTCGGCTGCGTTCATCCTGGAAGAAGGGCTGGCGTCTACAGAACTCGAGCGCGTAGCCGATTCAATGCAGCTTGCGGCAGCCGGCGCTGGCGTGCAACTGGTTACCGGCGACACCAAAGTGGTGAACCGCGGCAAGGGCGATAAGGTCTTTATCACCACCACGGGCATCGGGCTGATCGACCGTGAGACGCGGCTCTCTGCCGATCGGGCCCGCCCTGGCGACAAAATCCTGCTGAGCGGGAGCATCGGCGATCACGGGATTACGATTCTCTCTGCACGCGAGGATCTGGATTTTGAATGCGCGCTCGAAAGCGACTGCGCGGCGCTGAACGGGCTGGTGAGCGAGATGCTGGACGAGGCCGAACTCGCGGGCGATCTCCATGGCATTCGATGCATGCGCGACCCCACACGCGGCGGCGTGGCCACCACGCTGAACGAGATTGCGCGCCGGTCGCAGGTGGGTATGTTGCTGGAGGAGCAGGCGATCCTGGTGCGGGAGAGCGTGAGCGGCGCTTGCGAGATGCTGGGTCTCGACCCGTTGTATGTGGCCAATGAGGGCAAACTTGTCGCCATCGTGGCGCCGGAGTTGGCTGGCCGCGTGCTTGACCGCATGCGGCAGCATCCGCTGGGGCGCGAGGCAGCGATCGTGGGCGAAGTCACGACCCAGCACCCGCGCATGGTGTTGGCTCGCACCGCCATCGGCGGCACGCGAGTTCTCGATCTACTTTTTGGTGAGCAGTTACCAAGAATCTGCTGAAAGCTCCTGCCAGAATTTACTTGGTTGGGTAAGAAATCCACAGGCCGGTCAAGAATGACGGGCATCTGCGGCGCAAGTCGCAGGCATCACATCGTTCGGCAGAGTGCGCCATCCAAAAAAAACCGGGAAAGCAGAGTTCCATCAATGCAGTTACGCGGCTCCAGCTCTTCTGCCGCGCTTGAACAATTCACCATCCACGACTGAGAGGGAAGACGCTATGGATTCCAGCTCGGGTCCCGGGAATGGGAAGAAGGCAGCCCCGCTCAAGGAGATTCACATACTGTGGATCACTGCGGGGCTGAGTTGCGATGGAGACTCGGTTTCCATCACGGCTGCTGAGCAACCCAGCATCGAAGACATTTTATTGGGCGCTATTCCCGGCTTACCCAAGGTTCACCTTCATAATCCAGTGCTTTCCTATGAGGTCGGCGCCGAGTTCATGAAGTACTTTTTCGATGCCGATGCCGGCCGGCTGGGGCCTTTCGTGCTGGTTGTTGAGGGATCAATTCCCAACGAGAGCGTGAAGCGCGAGGGCTACTGGGCGGCACTGGGAACCGATCCGAAAACCGGCCAGCCCATTACGACCTGTGAGTGGATCGACCGGCTGGCTCCCAAGTCGGTGGCGACCATCGCCATCGGAACCTGCGCGACATATGGCGGTATTCATGCCATGGCCGGCAATCCCACCGGCTGCATGGGGCTGGCCGATTATCTCGGCTGGAACTGGCGCTCTTCCGCTGGCTTGCCCGTGGTCAACGTGCCTGGCTGTCCGGTGCAGCC